>DATFYJ010000354.1:0-2908 GCA_035315105.1 Chitinivibrionales bacterium | reverse complement strand
TATCGTAATAGGTCGTGTCGCCCTGCAGAACGACCGCGGATTCCTCGGCGCGGAGCCTTTCGGCCTCGTTTCTCGCAAGGGTTGTCGCATGCGACACGCCCGTGCGCCTGCCCGCTATCCTGTCGCCGGTGACGATGAGGCTCACGATGGACATGGTTATGGCGCTCAGAATGAGCAGCGCGATGAGCGCCTCGAGAATGGTCGTGCCACGGGGGGCGAAGCGCAATCGCACACGGTTCTCCTTTGTCATGGCCTAACCCTCGTCCCAGCGCGCGATCATGGATTTGCCCATGAAAAACGGCCATGCATATCCCGGTAACGACTCAAGGCGCCGAATCGAGCCTTCAAGAACGTTTTTTTGCGGCGGGCCCTGGCCGATTGTCCGGGCCTTGAGGGTCTGCATGTCGGTAAGATCGTTGGCGCGCAGCACGCCATACAGACTACCCTGAAGCACAACCGCGCCCGAGGCCCAGAGCGCTCCGTGCACGACCGTGTTCTTGTCGGCCTCTATGCCGCCGGGCGTTCCGCAGGCCACAATCACGCCGTCCACCAAGGCGTTTCCGCGCAAAAACACAGACACCGGAAGCTGCGGCTTTTTGCGCTGCGTTGTGTCCTGCGCAAGAGTCTTGTTTTCCCCGTAGGAAACGATCACACTTTGGTTTTCGATGCGGCCGTCCTTGTACACGAGCACCGAGGAGAGCGCGAGCGCGTTCCCGGAAAACGACGCCCTGTCGCCGATCACCAGGCGTTTGGCGGTGAACACCGACACGTTGCGGAGCACGCTCTGGTCAAAACATTTCAGCTCGCCGGACGTCACGATTTCCACGTTTTCTATGACCGTGTTTCCGGTTACTTGGACATCACCCAGCACAAACACCCTGCGTTTTTCCTTCCAGACGATCTGCGCCATGGGGCTGCTGAGGAAAAGCGGGCCGTTCACCACCTCGGGAATCTCAGCGCATTGTTCGCTGGTTTGCACGGTGCGCGGGTTGGCGGGAAGCGATGTGTCGGCTTTCTGGGCCAGAAGCCCGCGATAGTAGTACACGACCCTGGCAATATCGCCCGTGCGGAATTCCTGAACCTGCTGCGCCTGCTTAGAGTCGGGAACAACGGTTTGCTGAGGGATTACGGCGACAGTTCCCGCAATAAGGCCGCCCTCGGGCTTGGTACCTGTCAAGAGCCGGCACACGGTGTCGAAGGACGAATAGAGCGAACCTCCCAGAATGGCGCGCACCGTCGCGGCGGCGTTTCTGAATTCTCCCTTGGAAACTAGCACGTCAAAGCACGGCCGCTGCGTGAGCGATACGGCGGCGGTGCCGAAGGAATCAGACCCGTAGGGCTGCACGACCATGGGGGTGTCGTCGGGCGTGAGGCCCGAGGAACCGTCTGCAACCACGCTCGTCTGCTTGCCGAAGAGGAAGAGCTGCTTGTTGAACATGGAGTCGAGCGTGTTGATGCGGGCAAGCGTGTCGGCCTGCGGCTTCGACAGAAGCTCCAGGCCTTTGTAGATGCCCGAACGGGCGTTGCACAGGGCCTGGAACGCGGCCGGGCCGGACAGCGCGGGTTTTCCTATTGTGAACTGCGCGCCGATATACACCGACGCGGCGACAAGCGCGAAAGCGGAAAACAGAAGGACTAGGGGCAGCACCGAACCGGCGGGAGCGCGCAGGGGAACACGTGGTGCAAGGGCAACACCTGGCTTACGCAGAGGGGAGCGGGCCGAGGGCGCGTTCATAGGACCCCACGAATCTGCTATTCCTTGACAAACAATTCCCATGTCCCGCGCTTGTCGCGGAACACCACCGACGTCTTGGCGATGGCCGAAATAGTCTGGCCGGCAATGGTGTCGCCCACGCCGAGGATTGAGGTTTTGCCGCCGGCGTCTTCCATAATGGCAAGGGCGCTGCTTTTGTAAAGAATGCCCTTGAGGACGAGCTTTGGACGGCCGGCGGCGGACGGTTCGCGCCGCGAGACGGGCGCTGCGCTCTGCTGCCCTTCGGTGATCGTTTTGAAGGGGCTTTCGAAGCTGCCCGAATAGGGTGCCGGGGCCGCGGAAGAGGGCAGGGCCAGCGCCTTTTCCACAAGCGCAAAGGACGCCGAGAATTCCGATTCGGCGCGCGCCGTTGCCACGCCGGCCGGTTTGGTGTGGTAGGTCCGGATGCCGCGGCAGACGGCAACTGCGCCCGTCAGCGCTACAAGGGAGCAGAGGGCAAGCAGGAATATAACGAACCGGTTCCGGATCATGCTACGGCGCCTTTCTCAGAAAACACGTGACAAGAATCCGAACGTCGAGCCCGTTTTTCTGCGCCGTGATCGCCAGGCGGTCGATGCGCAGAATGCCCGGCAGTTCCTCAAGTGAGGATACAAACCTTCCCAGTGAATGGTACGATGTCGCGGTTTCGAGCACCACGGGATAGCCGGTGCCGTCAGGCCGCTGCGTTTCCTGCTGCGGAAGCATCTTTACAAACCGGATGTCCGCATCCTTGGCGCGCGCGATGAGCAGCTGCAGGAGTTCGGACAGCCCTGTGGCGGTCTGGTCGGCGCCCCAGACCGTTTTCGCGCGGTCCGCTGCGGCGGCGAGCTGGCGCTGTTTGTCCAGGAGCCGGTCGCGGAGCGCCTGGTTATGGTTTCTGTCGGAGGCGAGCGATTTGAAATAGGCAAGCTGCGCGGCCGTCGAACGGAACGCGGCAAGCTCGGGCAGCAGTGCATAGCGCAGCATTGCCGCGCACAGCAGAACGGCGCAGGAAAAGGCCGTGATCGGTATTATTTCTCCGGCAAGCCGCCGGAATGGCGGAATGTGCATGCTATCCTGAAGGTGAAAATGTTTCTGGTCTCGTTGCGTTCGAGCGACGACAGGGAAATGGCCGAATATTGCCCGTTTTTCGCGAGCGCCGCAATGAAGCCCGTC
>DATFYJ010000353.1:0-5991 GCA_035315105.1 Chitinivibrionales bacterium | reverse complement strand
CATAAAGTTTTCCACCATTCCCATCGAAGGCGCGTTTTCCGCGTTTACAAAGGAACTCGAACCCGTTTTCGCCGGAAAAAAGCCCGACCTCGCCGAGGAAAACATCCAGGCGCGCGTGCGCGGGACCATCCTTATGGCACTGTCGAACAAGTTCGGCCATATCCTTCTGTCAACCGGCAACAAGAGCGAAATCGCCGTGGGCTACTGCACGCTCTACGGCGACATGAACGGCGGCCTCGGCGTGATATACGACCTTCCAAAGACCATGGTGTACAAAATGGCGCAGTACATCAACCGCGACAGGAAGGTGATACCGGAAAATTCCATCAAGAAAGCACCCTCGGCTGAGCTGCGTCCCAACCAGAAAGACCAGGACACCCTGCCGCCGTATGAAATTCTTGACCCAATAATTGAACTCTTCGTTGAGGACGGACTGTGCGCAGGAGAAATAGTAAAGAAAGGGTTTGACGAAAAAACCGTGGCATGGGTTGTTGCGGCTGTCAAGAACAGCGAGTACAAGAGGCGGCAGGCGGCGCCGGGATTGAAGGTGACGCCGAAGGCGTTCGGGGTGGGGAGAAGGTTTCCGCTGGCGGCAAAATATGAATGCTAGAGAGTTGAAAAGTTTGAGGGGAGAAAAAAACAATATCAAATACGAATTCAAATGCTGGAAGGGCCTCGCCGGCCCTTATACCCGGCAAGGAAAATGCTTATAGTAGTCCGCCCTCCCAACCTCCCCCGCCGGGGAGACTTTTTACAGTAATTCCGTTTATTGGTATTTCGTCACCTCCCAATTCCTAAAATCTTTTAAATCCATAACAACTGCTGCTCCAAGGGTGCGCGCAACGGGCGTTTCGTTCTTGCCAAGGGCCCAACTACGCCGCACCCCGCGAAGCTCCCAAAGGCATTATGATTTCTTGATTTATTAATTGTAGCAATCGATTGTCAGGCGAGTACTACAATTAATACAACCTTCCTACCTCATCACCTTCACCACCCCGGTCCATCTTGCCAACATCCCTTGTATTCATCCTGAGTACAAATCCTCATCCCCTGCCTTTTTTTATTGGCATCCCGTTGAGTTGACATATAGATTAATACCGGATTCAATTCCCCAGGCGAACGGCATGGCCGGTTCGTTTTCGATCTTCCCCTCATCGACGCACCGGCGTAATCAACGACAGTCGGATATTTCCAAAAAAGGGAGGGTTGCATGAGAAAAGCGGCGGTATTGTGCGCGATCCTGGCGTTTTTCCCCGGAGCTGTTTTTTCCCAGATGGTCGGCCTTTACGGAATAATCACCGACGAAGGGGGGACCCCTCTTACCCACACCGTGGTGAGGCTGAGCCAGACAACCTACAACAACGGGTTCTGCCAGGCCCCCTACATGGTCACCACCGACGCCTACGGCCACTACGTGCTCGGGGCATATTGCGGTTGCGGCAACGTCAATCCGAAAAACCCGGTCGCGCGCACAGCCGCCTGCTTACGGCCCCTTTGCATCGGCGGGAAGGTCATCTTTTCCGTTCCGTCGGACGACGCGCTGGTGAGAATGAGCATGTATGATCTGTCCGGAAAGCTGGTCCGCGACCTGATGAACAAAAGCCTTCCCCGAAGCACCTATTCGGCGTCGATTGACACACGCGGAATCTCCGCACAGCCTTATCTGCTCCGGCTCATTGTCAACGGGACTTCGTCGGTGATGAGGCTGCAGCCCGGGCTGCGTTCACAGGGCGGTGAAATTACCGCTAGCGATCCCGCGCCCCAGACCCGGCTGGAAAAACTCGCGGCCGCTGTCGACACGCTGCGCGCCACCGAGCCCGGCTATACACTCGGCGTTACGCCCGTAACCTTACTTGTCGGCTCGTACGATTTTGTCCTGAAGAAAAACAACACCTGGGACGGCGACGAAAACGCATTCTGGGGAGACACGGGCTCGTATCCCAGGTCGGGGCCGACTCTCGTCGTATTAAACAGGACCAATGGCGCGTTTCCGGACAGCGAGATTTTCTGGAGCAATGGGCCCAACGGGGAAAAAATCCCCATAACCCGGCAGGATACATGCAGGGTGACAATCAGCGGCAGGTTTTACATCTGGGTCGCGCCCTCGGATTCCAACAACCGCTACTTCGATATTATCGAACAGATGCCCTACGGAACCCTGGGCTGGGCCGGCAACACGACGCGCGTCGAAGGATGGCGGCTCCCCATCGCCTTCAGGGTCCACTATTCCACGGGCGGGGACACGGTAATCGGGGACTCCTACTGGATGTTCCGTCAGACCCGGCAGTCGAAGTTCGATGAATTCGTGAACGAGGTTCCCAGGGAATTCACCGGTCTTGCGACCCAGGGCTCCGCCGCCATCTGGGCGCCGTATACCTCGCCGGTAAATTATTTCGACACCGGCGGCCCGTATGCGGATTACTTCCTTGCCTATGAGGACTCCGTTATCGCCCACAACCCCGATGCGCCCGCCAAAACGACTTCATGGAACATCTTTGCGTGTGCATCGCCCCTGTCAAGCTCGCCGTTTTTTTGCGGCGCATACAACAGGCATGTCGGAACGCTCCCGCGGGGCAACCAATTTTTTAACTGGGACATTCTCGACACAGCCAGCTATTACAAGGACTCACCCTGCAACTACTATTCAAAGTGGTGCCACCGCCGTTCGATCAACAACCTCTGCTACGGCTTCCCCTACGACGACGCCGGCGGCCATGAGGCTTGGGTGGAGGTGGTGAAGGACGTGCAGTGGATTGCGGTCGCAATAGGGTGGTAAATTTACAGGACGATAGTGGTGGTGACTTGATAAAGGAGAGCGTCCGGGGAGGGCCGCTCTTTTACTTTAGTGGATAGACCGCACGTCGCAGGTAGTTCTCGATGATCCTGCAAGAATAGCGCTTTCCTTTTCCTGCTCCCGGACAAGCCGCGCGAACTTCGTTATACCAGGTCTCTATATTCATGTTTTCCGGCCAGAACGGCCATGTGCGGCATTGCTCCGGCCGCGCGCGGTACACCCTGCACCGGCCGCCGATCCGGAAAACACAATGGCTTCCCGCATCCCGGAGATACGAATACACGGCGGATTTTTTGCAATAACGGCGGGTAAAAACTCTCGTGGGCATTTGCAAATAACGGGCCATGCGCCGGCGTTCGTCGATGGTCACAAAAACAAAAGTGTAATCTCCGCGGTTGCTGCAGCAGGCACCGCAGCCGAGGCATTTGAAACGGATCCCGCGTTTGAAAAAGGATTGTTTGCTTTTTGTCATGCGTGCAGATGTCCGTCACCGCCAAATGTAAAGGGACCCGCATGAGCATAAGGCGCGCAGGCAGGGCATGAGGTTATTCTCAGCCAGGCATCAATTGAAGCGGCGGACATTTCCCGGGTTTTTCGACTTCAAGTAACATCTGCTCGGCTTTGTCAAGTTGTTCCCCAACCCTGCTTTTGTACGCATTCAGGGATTTTAACATGGTCCTCAAGATGAGCGACGCGAGGTCACAGTCCATGTAGTCCCCCAGAACCTCTGCATAGGAAAGAGACAAAGTAATGAGCCAGATCGCCGATACCGTATCATGATAGAGGCCAACATTCCTGTAAAGAGGCATAGCTGTGGTTTCATAATCCTTAAACAGGGCAGTGGCCCTTAATGTAATGTGGCCACGAAACCCTGATTGGATTCTTGCCCGATAAAGTTCGGCACGTGAGATTTCGCATTGGATCCTAAGCACAGCCACCTGCATTTGAAAAGCGGAATCCTTAATTTCATTCAGCAATGCATTTACCAGCGATTGCTTCAAGGAAAATATCGAATCCCGAATTTCGCTTGTGCTGTCCGCTGATGCCATCCGCTTTAGCGTATCGCGTAGGACTTCTGTGCATTGCAACAGCTCTTGGGAAGATTTGTAATTATCCAGATAGCGATCAAGCGGTTCCTTGTAATATTGTCTGTACATCGAGAAATTGAATCCGCAGTGACATACCAACAGAATCGTCGCCAAAGACAGTACTCTCCAATGGGATCTGAGTGGCCCGGCAAATCTCTTTGGTGACAGTTTCAACCTATGCATACTTCTCTCAATTCTGGATTCCCTTCGGCTATCTCAGCACCTTGACAACCGCACTCCCTCGCCCATCCTGTCCCGTCATTTTGACAATATATAATCCAGACCTGCTTGTCTGAACAGTCAGCACCCCTCCTGCCACGTAACTCGGTATCCTTCTCCCCGCGCCATCAAACACCTCCGCCCCGAACCCCTTATCAATTTCAAACGGCACGGTCAACATCTTTGTCCCTCCTGCAAAGTCACAGCGAATCCGTCCGCCAATTTTTCCTTCTCCCGCATGCAAACCATTGAATTGCGGATTGACCGATGAATTCGCATTGAAAACATTCCCGTCCCGCCGATAATTTCCCCTCCCTGTTCCCCACAGCACCCTGGCGTTCTTGGTCCCCGGCAAATCGTACGCCACGATGCCGCTCGATGCAGTATTGATCACAATACTAAGATTTCCCGTTGTGTCTATTCTGTCAATTGTCGGCGACGCAAGGCCGCCGTTCCAGGTCGCGCCGCCGAAAGCCGCCGGGAGTGCGACTTTGAAAAGCTGGTTGCCGAGATTGTCGAGCACAAACAAATCTCCGGTTGCGTTGGAACCTTTCTGCGTCCACGTGGTGAACAGCACCTCGGCCTTGCCATCGTTGTCAAGGTCAACGACCACGGGCGGAGACGCGAACCGGAGGAACGGGTCGCCCGCGTGGTACACCGAAAAAGGCCAGTTGCCGTGTTCTGTTTTGTCCAGATGCATTGCGTGCACCTTGCCGTCGTATGACGAAAAGAGTATCTCCATCATGCCGTCGCCGTCGATGTCGGCAACCACCGGATCGGGCATGCAGGACTCAATGACGTTGTAGTCTTCGGACAGCGGCGCGCCGAATGCCGGAGGGACAGTCCAGTCGTACGGGCCTTTCTTGAAACGCGACCGGTCGGCGTTGAAAATGTAAACGCCGGTGTACTTGCTCGGCGGATAGCCGGCATGGCAGTCGTACACGTTGCCCGTCACCACGACTTCCGGAACGCCGTCGTTGTTTACATCCGCGATTACCGCCGCGCCCTCGGCAAAATTCGTGCGAAAGCTTTCCACGGGCGTTCCGTCGCAGGCGCCCCATCCCCTCAACTCTGGTGCCGTGTCGACCCACACGCCCACCTCGCCCCAGGTCTTGCTGCCGAATTCCGCTGCGGCAGGCAGCGCCGTGCCGTTTGCGGTATAGGCGCAGATGTAATGCACGTCCGACGGCACCACGATGTCGGGCGTCGGGCCGCCCGTCAGATTTCCAATCGCGGCATTGTCGTTGTACACGCCTGCCGAATAGCCTTTTGCTGTCGACCGCTGGGGCCATCCGGGTACCGCCACACCTTCCGGCGAATAGACCCACGTGTTGATTGAATCGCTTTGAGCGGCCGTGACCACGAGCTGCAGTTTTCCGCTTGCATTGAGGTCTGCCGCTGCCGCGCCGCGCAATTCGTTGGTAATGACCTGGCGGGTCCACAGCGAGTCTCCATTGAATTTGCGCACGATAAGTTGGCCGCCCGAGGCCGCAACGATCTCCTGCTTGCCGTCATTATTGACATCCGCGACAATGATCCCCGACCAGACCCGGCTGCTGTTCTTGTTGAACGATGCCGTCACGACGCCGTCGATCCCCCGCAAAATGTTGATGGTGTACGCACCGGCGACGATTTCGGGAATGCCGTCGCCGTTCAGGTCCGCAACCGCGGGCGACGAATACCATCCTGTCTCGCACCAGGAGGAATAGCACCCGGCGCGGGCCCATTTGAGGACCGGCTGGTTGACAACTGCGGAAATATCGGCGGTTGATGCGAGGATGATTGCGGCCGCCGCGAACAGGACGATGCGGTTCATACAGTCCTCCCTCGATGCCATGGTCTTCTGCGCGATCATGCACGAATATACCACTTCGGGCGTACGTTGGCAAC
>DATFYJ010000352.1:0-3078 GCA_035315105.1 Chitinivibrionales bacterium | reverse complement strand
AGCCATTCGTCCCTGTGGAGCGCGTTGACGCCGGCGATCACCTTTTCGAGCCTTTGCTCCACGGAAGCATATTCCGAGAAACAGTCTTCGAGGTTGAGGGACGGATCAACAAGAACGGCGTGCAGATATTGCACCATCATCCGGGGCGTAAACGGCAGAATGTTGCGGGTAAACAGGGGGTCGTCAAAGTCAACGACAATCGTCTTGAACTCCTTTTTCGTCTCGGCCTCAACCTCGGCTGCCAAGGCAATGCATCGCCGTACAAGCGCACTCTTGCCCCATCCCGCTTCGCCGCACACCATAAAAAGCTGGGGGAACGAAACCTGAAAGTCCTTCTGTCTCTTGCCCTTGAACCCTTTCGATTCCTTCTGGTCCGTTGCAAGGGCAAACAGGCTTTCCCTGAAGCACCTGAGAAATCCTCTGCGTCCGGCAAAAACATCGTTAGCCATGGGTATCCATCCTGTTGCGAAAGAAGAGGTCCTTTAGAAAAAAATTCTCTGCTGTACCTGCGCGATTCTACGCCGCCGGGCACATACCACCCGTATAGAATATAGATTTCCCAAGCGCCCAATGAAAACAGCAAATGCGGGATTTCTAAAGAGCAGCAAAAGTTATGGCATTTTCAAAGAAGGATGTTCAAGAATATGAGCGGGGGAGGTTTCCCCCTCGCTCCGGCCTCCTCGGCCTTCGGCCTGCGGTGTCCTGCGCTACCCCTTCTTGGGTAGCCCCCTTGATGGCGCAGCTGCAAGACCGAGGCATCTGAGCGGGGGCACCCACGAGCGATAGCAGGCAGACCCTGAGACAAGTCGTTGAGAGGTTGATAAGTTGAGGAGTTGAGTAATTCAATACGAAGAGCCGGGCAGTCTCAATAGGAACTTCGGCTGGCGCAAAGATGTAACTTGACTGAATAGAATTCCAATGCCGCGCGTTAGGGGCGACCGGAGGTCCCGCCATAGCGGGATGCCGCCCGGACCCGGCCCTGTGGGCCATAGGGCCGAGGCGGCCCGAGGCCAAAGGCCGACGACCCTTGGATGCACCCGAAGGGGTGGACCGGAGGGAGAACCGACCCGAGCCTGAGTCCTAATGAAGGCGAGGGGAACGCCCAACATCTCTTGTTTCTATATCTATCAACGCAATATTGGACTTGCACAGCGTGGAAATCTATTTTATTTAGATACAGACCATGGATTAAAGGAGGACTGGATGAAACCCCTTTTCTTCCGATTGTCGATTTGCGTTGCCTGCGCGCTGGCCGTTGCCGGATGTCTGTCGAGGCAGACCATGGGCAAGGGCGAAAACCCGGTTAAGAAATCCGAATCCGCCCGCGCGTCCGGAGGCCTCGGCGATTCGTATGAAACGGCCGTGAAAATCACCGGAGGCAAGGACTATACCGAGGCCGTGAACGCCGAAGACGGATTCATCTCGAGTTCCTGGGGAATAAAGGACAAGGACTGGCGGCTCGTGGAGAAGACCACGGTCGTTGACAGCGGGAGAACCTACGACATGGTCCAGGTGGAGATACCGAAGGTGGGGGAGAAACACTTCTATTACTTCGACATCACCCGCTACAAGAAGAAACAGAAATCCTCCGCGACCAGTGACGAGAGCGAGTCCGCAGAACCTCCCGTGCAGAAGCGGGCGCCTGCCACGGCAGCGCCGGCCAAGGAACCAAAGCAGACCGCGCCGCCGCCCGATAAGCAGGAACAATCCGTTCCGCAGGCGCAGCAACCCCCGCAGCCGGCCGCACCCGCGCAGCAGCCCGGCCAGCCTGCCGACTCCGCCGCGGGGCCCGCAACCAGGTAGCCTTCCATGGCCGGACATTCATTTACAAATGAAACCGCGCTCATCACGGGAGGGGCGCGGCGCGTGGGGCGGGCCATTGCGCTTGCGTGCGCCGCGGCCGGGATGAATGTCGTGGTCCATTACCGGAAATCAAGATCCGAGGCGCAGAGCCTTGCGCGCGAGCTCGAAGGCCGCGGCGTGCGGGCATGGGCCTGCGGCGGCGCGCTCGGCGGCCCCGCCGGGTGCCGGTCGCTCATCCGCACGGCACAATCGCTGAGCAAAAACACGCTGTCTCTGCTGGTGAACAACGCCTCGCTGTTCCGCGAGGGCTCGCTGTCGGGCATTACCCTGCGCGACATGACGGAACACATCAGCGTTAACGCCTGGGCGCCGTTGTGTCTGTCCAGGGCGTTTGCAGCAACCGCGAAAAAGGGCTGCATTGTGAACCTGCTCGATGCGCGGATCGCAGGCCGTGACCAAAATCATGCTGCCTACATTCTTTCAAAACACCTGCTGGCCGCGCTCACAAAGATCTGCGCCCTGGAATTCGCGCCCCGTATCCGCGTCAACGCCGTGGCGCCCGGCCTTATTCTCCCGCCCGCGGGGAAAACGCAGGCCTACCTTGATTCGCTTGCAAACAGGGTTCCGCTCAGGATGCACGGCAGCGCCGACGACATCGCACGGGCGGTTCTGTTCCTCGCTTCAAGCCCGTTTATCACCGGCGAGATCATTTTCGTTGACGGCGGAAGACATCTGCTCAGGGATGTTTTTTCGCACTAACATTACGCTTCTCTCCAAGGCTGCCGAATTGGTATACTAAGGGCAGATTTCCTGCGGCGGGTGTATTCGAACAATCCCCACACCAGCGTGAACACCCGGCGCTCGCCCGTGCGCACCCGCGCGCAACCGCAAAGCGGCAAGCAATGACCAGGCAAGTCCTCAAAGACAAGAAGCGCCGTCCCGTGATCGGGCTGTTTCTGGAAGGCGTCCCGATTGCGTACCAGGCCGGACTCTTTTTCGGGGCCGCCGACGCAGCGCGCCAGCGCGGAGCAAGCATAATTTGCGTACCGGGCCAGGCCTCAGAAAAAGTTCCGACCGGCCCGGCCCCCCCCCTGTTCAATCATGTGAGCCCGGCGGACGTAGACGGCCTGGTGATTTCAGGCGCACTCGGCAGAAACGTGTCCCCGGAAGAGTTCATGAGCCTGTACGGCAGATTCCTGTCCAAGCCCATGGTAAGCATCGACCAGGTGCTCGGCGACATGCCGGCGGTGTTTGTCGACAAGGAATCGGGATTCC
>DATFYJ010000351.1:0-14623 GCA_035315105.1 Chitinivibrionales bacterium | reverse complement strand
ACCAAGGCCGAACCTTCCAAGGGAGAATCAATGCGTCCCGTCAACAGCCCATTCAACGAGGAACACCAGAATCCTGAAATCAACCTTGCACCGTTTGTCGACACAATCATGATTCTTTTGATCTTCTTCGTGGTCACTGCAAACCTTTATGTGGAGACCGGCGTGGACGTCTCCAAGCCAAAGGCGCAGAGCGCACGTCCCGCCGGGCAGAAGGCGATACTTATCGGAATCACCCGTGAAGGCACGGTCCACATTTACGGCCGCCAGACCACCATCGAACGCGTTCGCACGCTTGTGGAACAAGAGGTCGGCAAACAACCTGATATTTCGGTGGTGATCGTGTCCGACCGGGACGGATCGGTCGGCAGGACGGTCGAGGTAATCGACCAATGTACCCTTGCGGGCGCGCAGAAGATATCAATTGCGGCAAGCAAGGATTAACTACTCATGAATGTCCTTTACTATTGGTTGCTTTGGATCGGGCGTCTGGCGCTTGCCGTCGTGGTGAGTTTTTTCCTGTTTACCGGGGTTTCGCTTTTGCACGCAGCGGTGGGTCTTGGTTCCAAGGCGGACAAGCAGCAGGCGCTCAGGATCACTGCAATGGACATCGTGCGCAAGCCGCCTGAGGAGAAAAAACTGGTGCAGCAGCGCATTCGTCAAGTACAAACGCCGATGAACCAGGGAAGATTCCTTGAAAACCAGATGAACATGCGCTTCACGCCGGACCTGACCGTTGACGCTTCAGGGGAGGGCGGGGCTGGCGTGGCGCTGCAGAAGCAGGAACTGTCCGCCGAAGTGTTTGAGCAGGGCCAGGTTGACCAGGACGCATCGCCGGATTATACGCCGCCGATCCCGTATCCCGATCGCGCGGCCGAGCAGGGGATCAAAGGCGCGGTCGAAGTGGAATTCGTTGTTACACATGAGGGAAAAATAACCGGTATCGAGGTCACAAAATCGCCATCGCCTTTGTTCACCGCAGAAGTCAAGCGGGGAGTGGCGCTCTGGCGCTTCAAACCGGCAAAAAACAAGGGGATTCCGGTCAACCAGCGGTTCCGCCAAGTAATCCGGTTTAATCTTGATCAGTGACTTTCATTATCATGAAAAGTAAAGCATTCTTCATTCTTATGTTCATTGCAGCGGCAATGCCTGTCGCCGCTACGACCTCGCTTTCCCAGGCTGATTCTGCCTACAACGCCGGGAATTTCCGTCAGGCGATCAAGTTATTCCATAAGGCAGCTGGCGAAGGCGAGACTCCGGCACTGTGCTACTACAATATGGCCAATGCGTACTTCCAGCTCGATAGCCTTGCGGAGGCGGTCGTTTACTATCGCGCATGCATTCAGAACGCACCTGATTTCTTCAAGGCCAATTTCAACCTTGCCGTGTGCTATTACCAGCTTAACGACCTTGGCCGTTGCCTTGCATCGATAAAACGTACGCTCGAACTTGATCCGACGCACCAAAAGGCCCTTCTGATCCAAGCCGCCACGCTGCGCCGGGTGGGTGCGGTTGCCAAGGCTGTGGCAGCCTTTGAAAACATAATCAGGCTTTATCCTCAAGTCGAGGAGGCCTATATCGCTCTCGGAGAAATGTACCGCGACATCGGAGATGCGGACGAGGCAATCAAATGGCTCGAATCTTTTCCGCTGAACGGCAAGAACACCTTGTACGTTGATTTGTTGCTTGCCGACTTGTACGAAAAGGCGAGGGACGTTTCCCGATCCATTTCTTATCTTGCCATGGCCTTTAATCTTGACACAACTAAACAATGGACACTGCATCGTATTGCGCAGTTGCAACTGCAATTCGGCAACCAGCTCGTGGCGCTTGAGACGTGCCGTGACGGCATGAGGCGTTTCCCAAACTTTGCGGACATGGCCGTGCTTGCAGGCAGCATCGCCTTTGATCGCCAGCGCATTGATGAGGCTGAACAGTTCTTTTCGCTGGGCGCGAAGAACGGTAGCCCCTCAGCGGTTGTGGGCCTGACCAACGTCCACAATTGGCGCAAAGCGCATATGCCGCAGTAGGGTTTACTTTGGTAGAAGTCGCATAGCGAAACACGGATTTCAGTACAGTGGAATCAATCAATCATCTCCACACTATGAGAAGCGGTAAGCGATATCCGTTCCGAGACCATGGCGGCCAGTTCGGAAACTACGGTAGTCGCAAGGCACGGTGAGAATGAGCTTCCAGGTGAACCGCGACGGCACTGTGGACAGCGTTCGTGTGCTCAAGAGTTCGGGCTACAATCTATTGGACAACAATGCAGTCAAAGCTGTACGCCAGGCTGCACCCTTTCCCTACGCTCCGGTAAGACTGCAAATCATACTCCCGGTTGTTTACCGGCTTGAGTAACATGCACAGAGCATAGCATTCACCATTTTGTAGAATCCCGTGGGAGCGACCGGTAAACTAAGTATCGACGCGAATGCCAGGAGATTGCCAATTGGCAGTTCGGGCTGCGATTCACAATCACCGACTGGCTTATTATCGACTCAGGTGTTGGTACCACGATTCAGCCGTCACCTGTGTTACAGGCGACAAGCGGATTATGGGTGACGTTCTGAACCACGAACCGGTAACTTATCCGATGGTGGGGCCGGCGCGATACAGGTT
Organism: Chitinivibrionales bacterium; assembly: GCA_035315105.1. Lineage (GTDB taxonomy): Bacteria > Fibrobacterota > Chitinivibrionia > Chitinivibrionales > FEN-1185 > FEN-1185. Next base: position 12,007 of record DATFYJ010000351.1, on the reverse strand, counting down.
CCGAGTTTTCGATTTGCAAAATAGCCCGAAAAGCCTTATATTCTAAAATGTTGAAAGCCGCGAGGGGCAAGACAAGAGAAGATAAGGCACAATTTTATGGATCGAAACAGCATTTTTTCCGGCGCTATGCCGCGGCGCCGCTTTGTGCGGGTTGCCGCGTCAGCCCTTGTGCTGCCTTTCCTGCCGGGCTGCTCGTCGCCGGGTATCTCCCAACGGCGCTCCGAGCGCAGGTTCCGTTTCATTTTCAGCAACGACGTCCATTACCGGGGAGATCAAAAAGACGGCGTCATGCTGACGAAAGTCATCAACGAATGGAAGAACGAGGTGCCGCAATGGGAATTCGCGGTGGTGGCAGGCGACCTTACGAACCACGGCAACATCACCATAATGAAATCGGTGAAGGAGCACTTTGACAAACTTGAAAAGCCGTATTATCCGGTTATGGGCAACCACGATATCACGGCGCTGGGCGAAGCGGGAAAGAACAACTACTACACGGTGTTCGGAGAAAACCGTGGAAATTACCTTGTCATACACAGGAACGTCGGGCTGATATTTCTCGATCTGTCGAACGACACGAAACCGTGGGTTACCGTGCAGGTATCCAGAAAGCTGTGGCTCAAGAAAATGCTCGCGTTCATCCCGAAGGAAACGCCGCTCATGGTTTTTTCACATTATCCGTTTCATCCCGAGACGCCGCTGTATTACGTTCTCAATTCAATCGAGTTGTTCCGGCTCCTTGACGACCACAACGTCCTTGCGTATTTTTCCGGCCACCTTCATTCCCGCTGGTCGGGCTTCCGCAACAATATCCCGTTTTTCACCAACGTTCGTCTCCTGCCGAACTGGGTGGCAATCGACAGATACCCCGGGTCGGGGTACATGATCGTTGACGTGTATCAATCTACGGTATCCGTGGCATACAGGGAAACCAATTTCGGTCCCTCAGCCAACCGGTTCAACGAGGGTGAATACGGCATCGATTGACGCCGCAATGAATCCGAACCATCATGGTGCCGCTCATGTCTTTGATGCGAAATTGGGGAAGTCATTGACAAACGTAAAACTCCCAACCTCGAGCGTGACGTGCACATGGTGGATGATTCCTGATTTGCGTGCGACCGTATTCGAGGCATTCTCGCAAATCAAGAGCCACGGCTGATTCCTACTTTCTTGCCGTCCGCATAATTCTCAACGCAGGTCCTGCCGCGGCGCATAGCAACAGAAGCCCCAGCAACGTTGCGATGATCGCGGGGCCCGCTGCGAAATCCCCCCGGAGCGAAGCCTCCAGTCCGAGAACGCAGCCGACCAGCCCGAAAACCCAGCCGAACACCACCCGCTTAACCGTTCCCGAGGTGCTGATCATCGCGGTGACCGCGGGAATAATCAGCAGGGAAAAAATGAGAAGCACGCCCGCCACTTTGACCGATGAGGTCACCACAACGCCGAAGGTCGCATAAAAGACAATGTCCCACCACCAGAGACGCAGGCGGTTCTGCACCGCTTTGCCCGGATCTTCCGAAATCATAAACAGGTTTTTCCGTGCTAGCCAATGAATGATTGCCACGACGAGAACGATCGCGCCGAGTTGAAAAACATCGCGCCATGAAACCGTCAAAATAGTACCCACCAGCATTTCCTTGATATGTTCCGTGCCCGTGGCGGATTTTTCCAGCACAAGCAGGGAAATTGCAATCGCTCCGGCATAGGTAATGCCGATAAGCGCTTCCATGGGCGCCTTGTTCTGGCTCTTTCGCAGAAAGGCAAACAGCACGGCTCCTCCCAGCGTGAATGCAAGGCTGACGCAGAAGGTAAGGAGAGGAGCATTTTCTCCCCAGCCCATGAGAATGGCCACGCTCGCGCCGAGCGCCGCGATTTGCGAAAGGGAAAGGTCCACGAAGATGACGCCGCGCTCCACAATATGGTATCCGAAATAGGTGTGGATCCCGGCGAGAACCAGGCAGACCGCCAGCGCGGGAATCATAAAAGAATAGTGGAAAAGCATCATGGCTGTTTTCCTCCGGCAGCGGTGGTCAGTTGCTTGATGATCGCTTCAAAATGATCAAAGTAGGACGACGGCGTGACGTCGGAGCACGATGGCGCGCATTTGAAAACCTTGACGCCTGTTTGACGGTTGAGAAAACGAGGCGCGTCGTCCGAGAAATACGGTTCCTGAATTATGAAGGCGACGTTTTCCTTCTGGATGACGCCGACAAGATCGGCAAGGTGGTTGCCGGTGGGAGGAATGCCCGGGTACGGTTCGACCTTGGCAACGATTGAAAACCCGAAAGCTTCCGCGAAATACGCCCAGGAAGAATGGTAGGTTATGATCTTTGCTCCATGAAGCGATTTCAGCTTTTCTTTCCAAGCTGTTGTTTTGTCAAGGCATTCCTTCTTGAACTGTTCGAGACGGGCGGAATACGAGGCGGCGTTTGCCGGATCGATCTTCTGGAGCTCCGCCATAATGTTCTGTGCGATGATGATGCCGTTTTCCGGGTTGAGCCAGTAATGAGGATTGCCGAAGGGGTGCACGTCCCCGAGCGATGCATCAACTTTGCCCGTAGGTTTTTCAAGAACGGAAACTCCGTTTGAACAATCCACTGCTACGATCCTGTTGTTCCGCGAGCCGTCGATGATCGCATCGGACCACTGGTCGAGCCCCAATCCGCATTTCAGGTATACCGCCGCTGTCGACACCTTGGCCATATAGGAAGGAAATACCTCAATGGAATGCGGATTGGATGAGGCCTTGGCAATGGCCGAGACTTCCACGTTGCCTCCGCCGATGTACGAGGCGATTGAACCCAGATCGGGCAGCGCTGCCACGATGCGTATCGCCGCCGGAGCCTGCCCGGCAGCCAAGAGAATGAATGCAAGAATCGCTGCGGAAACAACCTTCAATTGTGCCAGCATGGTTTATTCTCCTTTGTTAAATCGAAGTTGGAGACCTTTTAATCATGGTAATCCTTCTCATCCTGAAAATTCTGGTCAAAACAAGTGCGCCTTGTGCGGCCCCATGCTGAAAAGAAATTGCAGCTCCACGGTGTTCGAAGCCTTTCCCGCCTGGGGCATGAAATATTCATATGCCAACCGCACAAGGGTGCTTTCTTCAAGTACCGCAAATCCCACAAAGGGTTTTATGCCGCGATCGGTTTGGGCCGCATTGTCGGGCGACTGGTACTGCTCGTACAAAATGCCCGCGTTGTAATGGGCCTGAAACCGGAAGTCGGTGAATGCATAGAATCCCATGCGATTTTCGGTACTGTAGATGCCGAGAGAATCCCTGTGGCCGGCATTCTTATAGATCAATTCGCCTTGCACGATTGTATTGACAACAGGAGAAAGCGCAAGCTTTGTCTTTATATCGGCGCCGGCAACAAGACTTTTTGTCCCTTGCCGGGGATCGTTCGTTCCCTGCGTCAAGGAAAAACCGATCTCCGAAGGAACGATGTCCGCCACGACAAATGAATTGACGATCCTGCCGAGCCCGCCAAAGTTGGCGGTGACGGTGTCGGGATGAAACGAGTCTCCCTGGAGCAGGTCCCCGGAAACGGAAATCGCCCAGCTCCCGACAACGGGGATCAATGTCGACGCCTGCACCGCCACGTCATTAAAGCTCTCATCGCCCGGAAGCAGCCTGGCAATGCCCGGATCCATGACATGCGGCGTGCTGATGAATGGATATGCGTGCGGATGGGCAGGGTTGAGCCTTCCGAACCCCAAGCGGTATTTCCCCGCCTTTAAGCCGAGGTTGAGCGGCAATCCCCGGATCACCGAGGCATAGGCCTCTTCGATCTCAATGGATTTTGTTCCGAGCGACAGCACAAACGCGCCCGTCAGATAGGGATTGAGCGCAGCGTCAAGCATAAGCTCCACTTCGCCGAGCTCAAGCGTCGGTTTCTTTGGAAACGCGGAGGATGTATCATCGGTGTATTTCCCGATCACCTGGCCGATGGCGGAAATGTCGGGATTGGTGACGCCTCCGCAGGCATAGGACAGCAATGATGCGATGATAAGCGCCATTGCACGAGATGTTTTTTCAATCATGGTGAACCCCCTGGATCTGTTGTTGCTAAAGAAGACGCGCTGCACGGCCGTCACGGCACAAACATTCAAACGGCCGGATGGCGCTTGCCTATACAAATCAGCTGATGGAACAGAGCAGGGAAGGCGGGGCGCGGGAGGAGAAGAATGACTGAGCGTATTGCCTTATGAGAAGTTGCAGGATTGGATGATAATCAACTATCGAAGCGACGGGCAGTGTGAACTGGACAAGGGGAGAATCGGCGGCCGGCTGATGTGAAACGAGGCAGAGCTGGCAATCGTCGTGGGTTTTGCCGTCGTCGTGATGGTGCAACGGCGCAATTATTCCGCCGATCACAATCATTTCGGTGATGATAACGGCGGAAAGAATGCGGGAAAGCCGTGAATGTTTAAAGAATGACATGACTAACCAAACTACGTTCCGGCACAGGGGATTATTTAATCAACACAAAAAACCATTATACCGATTAATACCACGACCCTTGAGCGTAGGCGATGCTCCAAAACGGCTCATCACACGGCGGCCGTTGCCCTTCGACAATGCTTCGACGAGCTCAGCGCAGGGCTCAGGGCGAACGGCCGTGCAAATCTATACACTTTGAACAGAGGCTATTTTACTTCACTCAAGGGAATCCCCAGCGCTTCGGCCACTCCCTTGAAGTCGTTTATACTGCGATCAGGCAAGATCGAAGCGATCCGCGTTCATCACCTTGTTCCAGGCCGCCACAAAGTCATCCACGAACTTATTCTGCGAGTCGTCACATGCATAGACTTCTGCGAGCGCCCGGAGCTGCGAGTTCGAACCGAAGATGAGGTCGACACGGGTGCCGGTCCACTTCAGCTCACTCGTTGCGCGATCACGTCCCTCGAACACGTCTTTGTTTTCCGCGGTTGGCTTCCATACTGTGCTCATGTCGAGCAGATTCACAAAGAAATCATTGGTGAGCGTCTCCGGCCGCTTGGTGAAAACGCCGTGCCGGGCCTGTCCGAAGTTGGCATTCAAGACCCGCATACCGCCAACGAGGACCGTCATCTCTGGAGCAGTCAGCGTCAGCAGTTGCGCCCGATCAACCAGAAGCTCTTCTGCCGATGCGGCGTATTTGGTTTTGAGGTAGTTACGGAACCCGTCTGCAGCCGGTTCGAGTACGGCAAACGATTCTACGTCAGTTTGCTCCTGCAATGCATCCATGCGACCGGGCGAAAAGGGAACTGTCACATTATGACCGGCCTTCTTTGCCGCTTTCTCAATAGCAACGCAACCGCCAAGGACGATCAGATCCGCAAGCGATACCTTTTTTCCGCCCGACAGCGCGCCGTTGAACTCCTTTTGGATTCCCTCAAGGGTGTGCAGTACGGTCTTCAGTTTGGCCGGCTCGTTGACTTCCCAATCCTTTTGCGGTGCACAACGAATGCGCGCCCCGTTGGCGCCGCCGCGCTTATCGGAGCCGCGGAAGGTTGATGCCGAGGCCCAGGCGGTTGAGACCAGCTCGGCGATTGACAGACCAGAAGCAAGGATCTTGGACTTGAGGGCGGCGATGTCCCGTTCGTCAATCAATTTATGAGTGACCGTGGGGACAGGGTCTTGCCAGATAAGCTTTTCCGCCGGAACTTCCGGGCCAAGATAGCGGCAGCGCGGCCCCATGTCGCGGTGAGTCAATTTGAACCAGGCGCGGGCGAATGCGTCGGCAAAGGCCTGCGGGTCTTTGTGAAAGCGGCGCGCGATAGGTTCGTAGATCGGGTCGAACCGCAGCGAGAGGTCGGCCGTGGTCATCATGGGCGGGTGTTTCTTGGAAGGATTGTGGGCGTCCGCGATCATATGCTCCGGCTTGACGTTCTCGGCGTACCATTGCTTGGCCCCGGCGGGACTTTTGACCAGTTCCCATTCGTAGCCAAAGAGCATATCGAAATAACCGTTGTCCCATTTTGTCGGTTTAGGCTTCCAGGCGCCCTCGATTCCGCTTGAGGTAGTGTGCTCACCATTGCCTGTGCCGAACCGGTTGATCCAGCCCAAGCCCTGTTCTTCTATGGGGGCCGCCTCGGGTTCGGGGCCCACCAGCTTTGGGTCTCCTGCGCCGTGCGCTTTTCCGAAGGTGTGTCCGCCGGCGACGAGCGCAACGGTCTCTTCGTCGTTCATCGCCATGCGTGCGAAGGTCTCTCGAACGTCACGGCCGGAGGCGACCGGATCCGGGTTGCCGTTCGGGCCTTCCGGGTTGACATAGATAAGACCCATCTGCACGGCGGCGAGGGGATTTTCGAGTTCACGGTCACCGGAGTAGCGCTTGTCGTCAAGCCAGGTACTCTCGGTCCCCCAGTAAACGTCTTCTTGCGGCTCCCAGACGTCCTGGCGTCCGCCGCCGAAGCCGAAGGTCTTGAATCCCATCGACTCAAGTGCGCAGTTGCCGGCGAGGATCATGAGGTCGGCCCAGGAGATTTTTTTGCCGTATTTCCGCTTGATCGGCCAGAGCAGACGGCGCGCCTTGTCGAGGTTCACGTTGTCGGGCCAGCTGTTGAGGGGCGCAAAGCGCTGGGTGCCGTCTCCCGCGCCGCCGCGGCCGTCGCTTATGCGGTAGGTGCCCGCGCTGTGCCATGCCATCCGGATGAAGAGCGGCCCGTAGTGACCGTAATCGGCCGGCCACCAATCCTGCGAGTCGGTCATCAGGGCACAGAGGTCCTTCTTGATGGCCTTAAGGTCGAGCTTCTTGAATTCTTCAGCGTAGTTGAACTTCTCGCCCATGGGATTGGACAAAGAAGAATTCTGATGAAGAATACCGAGGTTCACCTGGTTCGGCCACCAGTCCCTGTTCGACGTGCCGCCGCCGGCAGCGGCTTTGCTGGTTGCGCCCGTTACCGGGCACTTGCCATTCTCTTTCATACAGTTTTCTCCTTTCGGTGTTTGAACCTGTGCACAGTGCCACTTATGAATAACAATCCTTTGTTGTAAAAGTTTGTTCTCGGTTTTTCCTTGCGGCCATTTTCTCCACCCATCGGTCCATGGTCTTTTCCGGATCCAGTCCCATTAAACCGATGCAGAACCGGTGGAGCCCGAACTTTCCCGCTTCGTAGGCCGCGACTTTACCGACGCGAACAATGCTTTCCAGATCGGGATTGGCCGCGAACCGCTTGAACAGCAGTGCTGGGATCAGATTCTGCAGCCCCGGCCTCACGATGCCGATGCGCACAAGCCCGTTCGCAATGATTGACGAACAGTTGTTTCTGATGAAACTGTAGCGCGTGCGGCCGGACCTGAACCGTTCGTCTTCCTCGTCGAAGCGCCGCCTGATCGAGGCGACGGCGTCTTTGTCGGCCCGGATCCCTGCGGCATACACCACGGTGCGCCTTGTCTCGCATGTTTTATACAGGTACACATGGCGGAACTTCGGCGAGGAGGGATCGCGTTCGACCCATTTTTTCCCCTCGCCGAAGAGCCAGTCGCCCACCGGCATCACGGAAAAAAGGAAATCTGATTTGAGCAGTTGCGGGTTGTAAACCTGATAGACCTGGCCTTCGAGGCCGACCGCCACATGACCGTTGTAGAAGGCATTTCGCCTGGACGCGGGGCGAAAAGGCAGGGAAAAGAAAAGGGTGAGGTTGGTCGAGGCAAGAACGCGCTCGATAGAACTTTGTTGCATGACGACGTCGTGCTCCCGAGATCCGGATCGTTGATGGGAAATATATGCTGTTCCTTTGGTGCGCTGCAAGAATGTTGAGATTCTCTTTTCTTGTCCGTTGTATTTTGGAAGGGAACCCAAACCAGAACCGGAGGGGCCTGAAAACCAAGACACGCTGGTTCGTCCGGTCGGTCGAATGCTTGCGTGGAACCAAATGAAAGCTGAGGTCTCAATGTTTCGTATTTCCCGCCTTGTTTCTTCATGTATGGTCATCTCACTCTCCTGCGCTTTTGCCGGTCCCAAGATCGAAGCCGACAGGACCACTGTTGACTGCGGCACAGTTTTCGAAGGAAAAACCGACCAGCTCCATGCGCAGTTCACCATCAGGAACACGGGCGACGCGCCGCTTGCAATCGAAAACGTCCGCCCGGGCTGCGGATGCACGGTGGTCAAGTTCGACACCCTGGTTCTGCCGGGAAAATCCAGTGTGATCCTTGCCACGGTCAACCTTGCCGGCTTCCACCCGGGCCCGCTGTCAAAGTACATTACCGTCAAGTCCAATGCCGCGAACAACGGCTCGTTGCAGCTCACCATTACTGCCGCGATAAAGCCGATCATCGAAGTAACGGATCTGTATATAACGCTCCAGCAGCAAAAGCCCCACACGATTGTGTTCGCATGCGCAAAGAAGGACCTCCGCGTCACCGCCGTGGGGTTGACCTCCGGAACATCATCGCCGACCGCAACCCTCTGGCAGTCGAACCTTCCGCTGCCGATCCCGTTCAAATGGACAGCCGATACCACGCGGCCCGACGGCTACCGGGTGTTCAGGCTCGAACTCGCCGCACCGGCGGTTTCGGAGCGCATGGCCGGACAGTTCGTGATAAAGACCGATCATCCTGACAAACCGGAAATATCCATCAGCGGGTCAATAGAGAAATAGCCGGCGGGCGATTGCGGGAAGCTAATCCGCCGTTGTTGTCGCAAACGACGTCATGGTGAGCGAACCCGCAACCGCTGCGTCGTTAAAGAAGGCAATGGATTCATCTTCCCGTTTGAGGGCGAGAGCATACAGCATCGGCAGGTAATGTTCCGGCGTGGGAACGGCGAGCCGGACGGATTTTCCAAGGGAATGGTAATCGATCAGTTTGTTGTGAAGATTATCATTAATCAACTTCTTGAAAATCTCATTTGCCTCAACGGCCCAGTCGAACCCGAAGGGCTTGTTGAAGTCCTCCATGGTGTCTCCCGTGAATTGAACCAGCCCGAGATTATGCACCATGTTTCCGCTCCCGACAATGAGCACGCCCTGTGACCTGAGCGGTGCGAGTTCATGCGCGATTTTGTAGTGCTCCTGCGCGGGCCGCGACGTGTCCATGCTCAATTGCACCACGGGAATGTCGGCGTCAGGATACATCCGCGAAAGCACGCTCCAGCAGCCGTGATCGAGTCCCCACTCATTGTCGAACGTCACCGCTGTTTGCTTCACCGCGTTTCTGACCTCCTGCGCCAGCCATTTGCTTCCCGGCGCGGGGTATTGCACTTCGTAAAGCTCGCGCGGAAACCCGCCGAAATCGTGGATGGTGCGGGGTTTTTCCATTGCCGTTACCATAGCGCCCCAGGTTTCCCAATGGGCAGAAATGCACAGAATGGCTTTGGGCTGCGGCACTCTTTGAGCGACCTTGCGCCAACCACGCGAAAATTCGTTGTCTTCGATGGCGTTGGTGGGACTGCCGTGGCCGAGGAAGAGGACGGGCATGCGCACGCTATCGAATGAGGAGTCTGACATTTTGCCGCCTCGCTAACGAATTTTCAAGGCCATTTGCCGTTGAAGAGAGGGATTGGCATTGTAAATTTGCTCTTTCGCCTATGCCTAAAATAGATGTTTTTGATACTAGGGAATACCCTTGACCCAGGTTTTCTTTTGCTGAGCAGCCGATGGGGTGGGCGAAAAACCGTTCACCGGGACGCAGGTGAAGCAATTGCACAACGCGCGGGAATTGCGCGGATCCGTCTTTTAAACCTCTTTATTTTTCTGAGCTCCAATCGTATATTTACAACATGGAAACCCGCGAACAAATCCTATCAAAGCTGCGCGAGCACCTTTCCGAACTTCGTTTGGCGTTCGGCGTAATGAAGATAGGGCTTTTCGGCTCTTTTGCCCGGAACACGCAAAGACAGGACAGCGACATTGATATCATCGTTGAATTCGACCGGCCGATGGGGATGAAGTTCATGGATTTCGCCGACTATCTGCAGGATCTTCTAAAACGCCCTGTTGATGTGTTGACCCCTGCCGGTATCGAGGGCATTAGAAATCCTGAAATCGCGGCGGAAATAAGACGAAGTGTCATTTATGTCTGAACGAACAGACGAGGCATATTTCAAAGACATGGTTGAAGCAGCGCAACGGGCGGTTACGTTCTCATCCGGCATGGAGTACAATGACTTTTCCAAAGATTTGAGAACGCAGGACGCGGTGATACGGAACATCGAGGTAATAGGCGAAGCGGCGAAGAACATTTCCGAAGAATACCGCAAGAAAATTCCAGGAATCCCGTGGAAGCAAATCACCGGGATGCGTGACCGGCTGATCCATCATTATTTCGGGGTCAACATAGATATCGTATGCGATGTGGTGAAAAATGATCTTTCGCAATTGCTGAATACCACGGCTGATCCCAAATCTCCTCACCAATCCTGATTTTCCGGCAAACCCCGAATCATTTATTATTTCAGCCCTTCTCCGGTGGTGCTCATCGACAGCGCGACATGCTTCACACCTTTCTGCGCCTTGAGCAAGCTTGCCAGGTTTTCAACCTCGCGGGCCTTGCCCTTCACGGCAACGATCTCCATGCAGTTGTGGTGGTCGATGTGGACATGCTGGGTCGAGATGATGATGTTCTGGAAATCGTGCTGGATGTCCATGAGCCTGTTGACAAGCTCGCGTTTGTGGTGGTCGTAGCTCATCACCACCGCTCCCGCCACCTCGTTGCCGCACAGCCATTGCTTTTTGACAAGGTCCTCGCGGATAAGGTCGCGGATGGCCTCGGACCGGTTCCTGTAGTTCCTGCCGCCGATGTGCCGGTCGAAATCATCGATAAGGCTCTTTTCGAGCGAGACGCCGAAACGGTAGAGGTTGCTCATTGGTTGGGTTCCTTTGGATTCCTAGAGTAAACGTGTAGACGGGTTGACGTGTTCTAATTTCATCCATCCGTTTGTTTTGATTTTTTTTACGCCTTTACGCGTCTACTCGTCAACTCGTCTATGTTTTAATGCGCCCCTTTGCCCGTGAACACCACCAGAATGGTGTGCAGCATTATTTTGAGGTCGAGCATGAGGGACATGTTTTCGAAATAGTAAAGGTCGTACATCACCTTCTGCTTGACATCCTCGATGGACGCATCGTACTTGTGCTTCACCTGCGCCCAGCCGGAGATGCCCGGCTTCATCTTGATACGGCGCACATACCAGGGGATCTCCTGCTTGAGCTGCTGGATGAAGAACGCCCGCTCCGGCCGCGGACCAACGAGGCTCATTTCGCCCACCAGCACGTTGATGAACTGGGGTATTTCGTCGAGCCTTGTCTTCCTGATAAAACGCCCCATGGGCGTGATGCGGGGATCCTTTTCCTTCGCCCACATGGGGCCGGTGCGCTTTTCCGCGTCCTGGTACATGGAGCGGAACTTGTGCATGATGAACGGCCTGCCGTTCTGGCCCACGCGTTCCTGGTTGTAAATGGCTGGGCCCGGCGAGGTGAGGCGTATCGCCGCGGCAACGGCCAGCCAGACCGGCGCGCCGAGCGCCAGCACGAGCAGCGACACGACAATGTCGATGATGCGCTTGATCTGCGCCTCCCAGGCGGGCATGTGGTCCTGGAGAAGGATCATGAGCGGCACGCCGAAGATCTGGTGGGTCTTGAGGTGTCCCGAGATCACGTCCATGAGCGACGGCACCATGTAGATGGTGAGCCGGAGCTCGCCGCAGTAGTTGACGATCTTGAGAATTTCGTTTGCCGAACCGGACACGTGGGAAATGATGAGGCCGGTCACCCTTTCCCTCTTGACAAGGGCGGGAATGTCGGAGTAGGTGCCGAGCACGGGAAGGCCGCCGCACTGCGTGCCGGTGAGCCTGCCGTTGTCGTCGATAAAACCCCTCACCTGGTACCCGAGCTGGGGATAATGCTTGAGCTCGTCGAGCAGCTGCGCGCCCGGTTCCTGCGCGCCGATGATGAACACCTTGCTCACGCCGATGCCGCGCACAAACAGGAACGAAAGAAGGCTGTGCATAATGAAACGGTCCGCGGTGGTGAAGAAAACGAGGCAGGCGGCATAGGTGATCAGCACCGCGAACTT
>DATFYJ010000350.1:0-5987 GCA_035315105.1 Chitinivibrionales bacterium | reverse complement strand
GGCAGTGCGGCCGCACACGATCATCAGCACGGCGGCATGCGAGGCCCATGTCTGGTTGTTGGGAGTGAGGGTGGAACAGATCCTGCTGAAATCCGGGCCTTGGTTTCTGATGCCTGCGATGTAAAACCATTCCTGGTCATTGTTGCACGACGGCGACCAGCGGGCCGCTTCAAAAATCCTCTTGAGAGCGCCGGGGTCTATCGGCTTGTCAAGAAACGCTCGCGGGCTGTAGCGGTTTGCGAGAAGGGGGTGGATGGTGAAATCGGTTTTTGCGGGATTAGGCATATCTATGCTCCCCAAAAAAACTCACCGCAAAGACGCAAAGGGCGCAAAGAAGAGAATACAAAACAAAAGGAGACGGGGGGCCCGTATCGTAAAATCCTCAACAATTCAACTTCTTGCTTCGCGTTCTTCGCGCCTTTGCGGTGACATCTTTGTTCTTAAACATGCCTTGGCATCATGCCACGATCTTCTTAATGTACTCCGGCAGCAGAAACGCGCCCCGGTGGATGTCGGGATTGTAATACTGGCACTTCTTGGCCACCGATGAAAACCGCTTCTCGTTGAATTTGTCAAGGTCCAGCCCGTCCTTGGCGCAGATCACGAAGCTGCACATGCCTTCGGGAAACGACGGCATGGTGCAGGTGTACAGCCGGAACGCCGTAAAGAGCGACGAGATGGTCGCCACGGTCGACCGCAGGTACTCGCCGCGGATGGTGGGAGAGTCGGTCTGAAACACGGCGATTCCGCCCTTGTCAAGACGTTCGAACACGAGCCGGTAGAAATCGGCGGTCTCCAGGGACTGGACCGGCCCGCCCGGATCGTACGAATCAACGAGGATCACGTCGAACGCCTCCTTGGATTTCTTGAGGTACGAACACCCTTCGGCGAACTCCGCGCGGCTCCGTTTGTCCGAAAACGATTTGGCCAGGGCCGGGAAATGGGCGGCGACGGCTTCCCGTACCATCTTGTCAATTTCAACCACGAGCGCGGTCTCGACGTCCTTGTACTTGAGCACCTCCCGAAGCACGCCGCCGTCGCCGCCGCCGATGATGCACACGCGGCGCGGGTCTGCGTGCATGTTCATCGCGGGGTGGGTGATCGATTCGTGGTAGATGTACTCGTCCCGCTCGGTAAGTACGATGTTGTCGCCGAGCACGAGCACCTTTCCGTAAGCGTAGGTGTGGAATATCTCGATCTTCTGGAACGGGCTCGCGCCGTAGTACAGCGCATGCTTGGCGCGCAGCGTGAATCCCGAAAGCCCGTTCACCAGGTTTTCGAGCCATAGGGAAGCGTTGCTGCCGGTTTCGTAACGGGGGGTGTTTTCCATGGTAAGTTCCTTTTTTCCGCAAAAAATTCAATTCAAATCACCGCAGAGACGCAAAGAGCGCAAAGTTGAAGGAACGTTATTTCGGAACCATATCTTTCCTTCTTTGCGTCCTTTGCGCCTTTGCGGTGAATCGTGAACAGTTCCCGTCAGTCAATAACGACGATTTTCGCCTTTGGAAATCCGTTGAACGTGGTGGCGCTCGCCGTGGTATAGGCGCCCATGGAATCGAACAGGATCACGTCGCCGATCTCGAGCTGCGGCAACGCGATGTTTTCGTATAGCACGTCGAACGAGTCGCACGTGGGGCCCGCGATCACCGAATTGAACGTCTCACCCGAGCGCGGCACGAACAGCGGATAGTCGGCATGGTCGAACACCTTGCCCGAGAACGATCCGTACAGCCCTTCGTCAAGATAATACCACCACACGCCGCTGCGCAAGGACTTGCCCATCACCCTCGCGGCAAGCACCATGCACGGCCCCGAAAGGACCCTGCCCGGCTCGGCGATAATGCGGTAGTTGGTGAAATAACGTTCAAGGTATTCGTTGATGGGCTGGCAGAAGCGCTGGATGGGCAGCACGGGATTCAGGTAGTTGATCGGAAAGCCGCCGCCGATGTCGATGACGCTCAGAACGATTCCGCTCAGCGCGGCCTTGCGGCAGATGTCGCGGCAGAAATCGAGCGCCTCGATGTACTTGAGCGGGTTTTCGTTCTGCGAGCCGGCGTGAAAGCTGATGCCCGCAATCGAAAGCCCCATGTCGTGCACCTTCTGGATAAGCGAAAACGTCTGGGTGGGAGCGCACCCGAATTTGTGCGAAAGGTTGACCATGCACGACGGGTTCTGGACGCTCATTCTGACAAGGATCTTCGCGCGTTCACGGTAGGGCAGAAATTTGGACAGCTCGAACTCGTTGTCCACCACAAAAAGTGATACACCGAAATCGAGAGCGTAGCGGATGTCCGAATCCCGCTTGATGGGATGCGTGTGCATGCACTTGTCGGCCGTGACCCCGCAGTTTCTCACGATGTCGATCTCGCCGTTGGTGCAGATGTCGAAGGAACTGCCTTCCTGCTTGAGGATGTCGATGATTTCGGTCTGGGCGTTTGACTTGACGGCGTAGAACAGCTCAACGCCCGGCAGGGACAGGGCCAGGGTGCGAAAACTCTCGCGGAGCCTGCTCTGGGATAGGAAAAGGGCGGGCGTGCCGTGCGCCGCAACAAGGCCGGAAAGTCTTGCAAAATCCATAGGGCGGTCTGCCGCCGAAGGCCTTTCTGAAAAAGGGGACGTAAAAAGGATATCAAATATACGTTACGTGGGAGCAGCGGTACAGGTATTCATTGCCGGCGCAGCTGTTCACTCGTGGGCGATTTCGTCGGGGATGTCCGGGTGCTGGTCGGTGAGGATGCGTGCGCGTTTGTCAAGCAGTTGTTCCAGGACCGGCCACGATGCCTGCGCGGCCTCGTGGATGCGTCCGGTGTAGTACCGGAGACCCTTGATGCCGTAGCGGGAGAGTTTTTTGTCAACCTGAACGCGGGACACCGCCGTCATGTCCGAACGGTCCGACGAAACGGTCACCGACCACAGCGTCGCGTACATGTGAATGTAGCAGTACAACGGGCACACGTGCGGAAATACGGAGCGGAGCGTGCGCTGGATGCAGGCGAACGTGCGCGGCCTGGTTACGGGCGATTCGGTGTGCATCACGAACACGCCGCGCTTGTCCACAAACGACCGCTTTACGGAGAGGAAAAAATCGCGCGTGTACAGGAACCGCGCGGGCCCGAAAGGGTCGGTCATGTCCATGATCACCATGTCGAAGCTCTTCGGGTGCTTTTCCACGAAATCGCGGCCGTCGGAAATGTGGATGCGGACGCGGGGATCGTCGAAGGCGCCCTGGTGCACCGATGGCAGGTATTTCCTCGAAAACTCGATAACGCCTTCGTCGAGCTCCGCGAGGTCAAGCGATGTAACGCACGGATACTTGAGCACCTCGCGGATGATGCCGCCGTCCCCCGCGCCGATCACGAGCACGCGCTCGGGGCGCGGGTGCGTGCACATGGCGGGATGCACCATGGGTTCGTGGTAGTAGCATTCGCCCTTCTGGGCCGCCTGGGTGATGCCGTCGAGGATAAGCACGCGGCCGAATTCGCTTGTGTCAACAAGCTCGAGGGTCTGGTACTTGGTCGCGCCGAACCGCAAGCGTCGCTTGATGGCGTAGAAGAACCCCATGTTGTTGTTGAGCCACTCGGTGTGCTGGGTGGAGCGGCGGGAACGGTGGAAGGAGCCCGTGTTCATGTCACACGTCGTACGGGTAGATGTTCTTGCACTGGTAAATCTCGAGCATCTCGTTGCGGAGAAGGGTGGATATCTTCGACCGGGCCGAAGGGGTGAGCGACTGGTTTTCCGGGCCGAACAGGTAGTTGTCGAGCTTGAACTTGCCCAGCATCATCTTGGTGTGGAAGATGTTGTCCGAGACGATGTTGATGTCGTAGGCGGTGTAGATGTCGAGGATTTCGTCGGAGATGTAGTCCTGGATCGAGGTGATGTCGTGGTCCATGTAGGCCTTGCGGCCGTGGACGTCGCGCGTGAATCCCCGCACCTTGTAGTCCATGAGCACGATGTCGGAGTCGAAACTGTTGATGAGGAAATCGAGGGCGTTGAGCGGCGAGATCGTGCCGCAGGTGGTGACGTCGATGTCCACGCGGAACGTGCTGATGCCGGTGACGGGATTGGTCTCGGGGTACGTGTGCGCCGAAATATGGCTTTTGTCAAGATGCGCCACGGTTGCCTGCGGCACCGACAGGTGCCCTTCGTTGATGAGCACGGTCACCGACGCGCCGCGCGGCTCGTAATCCTGGCTCGACATGTTGATGATGTTGGCTTCGATGATCCTGGTCACTTCCTCGAGAATGCTGCGGATCTTCTTGGAATTGTACACCTCATCGATGTAGTCGAGGTAGTCGTACTGGGAAGCCTTGGAGCGCGCATAGCATATATCGTAGATGTTGAAGCTGAGCGACTTGGTGAGGCTGTTGAAGCCCTGCAGCTTGATCTTCCGGCCGCGGCATCGGTTGATCATCGCGTCAACCCCCTTTATGAGAAGAATTCACCACAGAGCCACAGAGGTCACAGAGAGGAAAAGGAAGATTTATTATTAGTTTTATCTCGGTGTTCTCTGTGCCTCTGTGGTGAGGCTTTTTTACAGTTCGTTGATGTACAGCGGCTTGTACCCGCGGTACTTGTGGGAAAAATAATTGATGAGGATAACTTCGGTCCTTTTTTTCGGGGCGATGTTGACGATCATTCGGTCCGAGAATAGCCTGCTCATGTGCAGCCCCCTGCCCGAAAGGTCCAAAGCACCCTCGCCCGACAACTGGCGTTCGATTTTGTAAAGTACGGTTTCGCGCGTGAGCCTGCCCACGTCGTCGACCACGGATATCCCGTACTTTTCCTTGTCGCACGCGCATTCGAGGTGCACGAATTCCCCCGGAGCAAGGGTGACCTCGGAATGCGCCTCGTATTTTTCCGTGCCGTCGGGAAAGGCGGGAGCGTGGTACACCGCGTTGGTGACGATCTCGTCGAGGGTGAGGCGCATGTCGCCCGCTGCGCCGAGCTTCTCGGTGAACAGCGCCACCGCCGCCTCGCGCACCTCTGTCGCCTCGCGTGAAGAGCGGATTTCAAAGCCGCCGAGGCGCGTGTGCGAGGGAAGCAGGTAGCGCGAAAGGCCGAAAATGTCGCCCGTGAGAAGGCCGTCGATCACCGCGTCAAGCTCGTCGAAGTTGAACGGCAGCGTCTTGGGGATAATAGTGGAGACGCCGCTTGTCCGCGCAATGCGCACGTAGTCGTCGACGTTGCAGGCGGTAATGAGAACCGTGCGTGCCGCCGGGTGGAGCCGCTTGATTTCCGAAAGGAGCTGCGGCCCCTTCATGCCCGGCATGTTGATGTCCGAAATCACCATGTCGAACGATTTTGTTTTGCACAACGCAAGCGCCTCGCCGGCGTTCGCGGCGGTCGCCATGTCGTACCTGCCGTCGAAATAGTCGAGCAGCATGCTGCAAATGGATGGGTCGTCGTCGACAAGGAGGATGCTCTGCATCAGACCGGGCTCCCTCCCCGGCACGTGGCGGCGTCGGGCGGCGGAACCATGGGCGAGGCTGGCGTTTCACCGTTTGCGGGAAGAATACGGCCCGGCACAATCAACCCCCTTGCAGAAACGCCCCGCACCGCAGTCGCTGGCCGAGCAACCCAGGTGCGGAAAAGCATTTCAGTGAACGGTCCCGGTCGTAAATTTCCAGAGCGGGCTTGATGTCTGCGATTTCCAGTCGCGCGCGACCACACGCCAGTAGTAGGTCTGGTTGGAGGCGAGGCCGCCGGCAACCGCGCCTGAAACAGTGGTGGTCGCAAGCAGGGAAAGGGCGCCCGGATCGGTGCCGAAATAGACGTCGTAGGTGAGCGAATCGCCGTCCGGGTCGTGCACGGAAAAAACCAGAGGCAGACTCGCCGCGGCAACCAGCCCGGTGTCAAGCGGATTCACCGCGACAGGCGTGTCGGGCGGCGATCCGAAATACAGCCGTACCTTTATGGTGTCGGTGCTTGACAGGTTGCCCGCGGTTGCGACGATCGTGTCGTAGCCGGTGTAGATTGCCGGGTCGACG
>DATFYJ010000349.1:0-9981 GCA_035315105.1 Chitinivibrionales bacterium | reverse complement strand
AGACATTTCTCCAGAATTTCAAATGCCCTGCATCCCGAAACGCGGATGACCGAAATGGCCCCCCGTCCCTTCGCTGATGAAAGCGCTGCGATTGTGCGGGATCCCATGGTTACCCCGCCGCTCTTTCGTGTGGCTGATGTGTTGAGAAGATTCCGCTTGCGGATGTTGCGAGTCCGACACTCTTCGGATGCCTATTTCTTGGCTGCTTTTCCTGTTCGCGCCTTGTTTTCCCCTTTTGCATTATAGGCAGCCGCTTCTTTTTCCATGCTCCTGTTGAGAATGTATTGCTGAAGAATGCCAAGCGCATTGGAAACAGTCCAATAGAACACCAGACCGGAAGGCAGGCCGTTGAACAGCACAAGCATGAACACCGGCATAAAGTAGATCATGGCCTTCTGGTTCGGATCTTTGATGGTCATTTTATTTTGAATAAACGTGAGAAGGGCCATTACAATAGGCATGAGTGCGATTCCGTAGCCGTACATTGGGATTCCCTCGGGAAACATTCCGGACAGCCCAGGAATACTTTTGATAGAAATAAGTATTTCCGGTTGGGAAAGGTCCCGCACCCAGGGAATCAAGACCGTGTGCGCGCCCCTAAGTTCGATTGCTTTTTGAAGGACCACGTACAATGCAAAGAGGATGGGCATTTGCAGAAACATCGGAAGGCATCCGGGATTAAGCGGATTGATCCCTTCCTCGCGGTACATATTCATGATTTCTTCGTTCATTTTCTTCTGATTGCTCTTGTACCTCTCTCTAAGGTGATTGATTTTCGGCTGAAGCATCTTCATCCGGTTCATCGATCGCATGCTGCTCTGCGAAAGCGGATACGTGATTACCCTTGTCAGGATCGTTATAATGATAATGGTAAAACCGTAGTCCTTTACAAGGTTGTTCACATACACAAGCAACCACAGAAGAAATTCACATATATAGGGGAACCATATGTCGGCACGGAAAAGAAACACCCACCCGCCAAACAGGACTTTTTCGAGTCCCAGGCGGTACGAACGGAGCGCCGCAAGCCGCCCTGGTCCTGCATACACCCAGTAGGCTTCCTTCGCCCCCTCGCCGATCCGCCGAATCGAAAGAGAGTAGTCCACAATATCGCCCTTTTTTGCCACCGGCTTCACATCGTCGTATGCCCTGGCATCGTATCCCTCGATGTTGACATCGGCGCTGCGAGAGCTGTCTGCTATCAGCGCAACAACAAAGTACTTCGAAGTGATCGCGGCCCATTTGTAGGTGCCGGTCTTGGGGTCTATCTTCTCATCCACTTTTTTCGCCTGAATATGCTCGATGGAATTTCCACCATAGAGGTGCACCTTCCGCTGTTCATTAACATTTGCGATACTTTTCTGCCCGGCGTTTCCCTTGCGGTATTCGCTCTCGGTAATGCCGCAATTCCAGCCAACAGAAACGCTCTTCCCGTCGAGTGAGGGCGACAAAATCTCGAGCCCTATCCTGTATGAATCTCCCTCGAAGGCATATCGTTTGGTGACGGTCGTTCCCAACGCATAGGGACAGCTGAACGAAATCCATGCCTTCTGGCCTTTCTGAAGGTGTATCCGTCTTGCCGTATCCTGCGCCCGGAAGAGCTTTGAATCGAAGTTCTCCGCGTCGATGACAAGATTAGCTCCCCCGACGAGCGAGCGGCCCACAAGGTCGACCTTTTCTTTTGAGGCCGGCTCATGGGATCCCTCGCGGTCGTAGCCGTATTCCTTCATCCTTAATGCAACGATTCGCGCCCCCACCTCGGTGATCCCGCAAAGAATTTTCCCGTTGTCAACCCAGACGGTGTCACCCGACACGGCCGTTCCCCGAGCCGTGTCGATTGCGGCGGTCACGGCCGCCGCTACGGAAGGCTCGTGCAACTGAGCTTCCCGGCCCTGAGAGGCATTGTTCTCGCCCTGCTTTTCTCCCCCAGTAACGCCCGGAGATCCCGGGGGCATAGAAGACACCGTTTTTTGAGGATTCTTTTTCGCGGTGTAGTTTTCGTACAACCCGAAACCAATGAAGGTTAAGAGTATCAAAGAAAATGCGAGCGCAGTGTTCTTGTTCACGAAAACATTCCCTTTCGATGCTGCGTTTGCACGGGGTCATATCCGCCCGGCGACAACGGCGTGCATCGTATCACCCGACAGGCAATGGCGGCCAGCGCGCGATGAAGCGGCATGGTTTTGATTGCCTGCAATGCATACTCGCTGCATGAAGGTGAAAACCTGCACGACCCCCGCGGCACGATGAGGACCGATTTTGTCAGAATGACAAGAAAAGAAAGGGCATACTGCCCTATTTTCCTGCAAAATGTTTCCATCGTAGGTAACTGTTTTCTACTTCCTCTTGGGATGGAAGAACTTTATCCAAAGGCTTGATGAGGATGTCGAAAAAAGGAGGGGCGACGCTCTTGTTCTTTCGAACAGCTTCTCTCAGGATCCTCTTTATTCTGTTCCGTTGAACCGCATTTCCATTCGCCTTGCCCACCAGGACGGCAAACCTATTGAAGCCAAGCGCGTTTTCACGGTACAATATCGTAAAAACCGAGCCTTGCCACCGTAACCCATTTCTTCTAAGAAAAACAATTTCTCTCCGGGAAGAAATTCTGCACGTGCGTCCGCAATCTCTGCGTGGCGTATCCTGCACGCGATCTACTTGTCCGAGACGGTGAGGCGTTTGCGGCCTTTTGCTCTTCTCTTACGAAGCACTTTTCTTCCGCTCTTTGTTGAATTCCTCTTCCTGAACCCATGGGTGTTTATCCGCTTGCGCTTTGACGGTTGAAATGTTCTTTTCATGTGGCGATTCCTTTCTTTGCTCTAAAAATGGTTTCAGTCACTGCACACTGTCAAAGTATTTTGGGGGCTTCACGCATTCTTGCATTTGATTTTATTTGTTTTCTCATGTAGATTTCCACCAAGGCACAGTGCTGGGAGCGGGCTGTTTCTCCTGGCAAGCAGGCAGGAACGTTTCAATCTCTGTGCGTGCTTCGCAGCGTGCGGTCCAAAGATCCCGGGAGATTCCGATTCCCATGCTACCTTCTTTATGGCGGGACATTCTCACCGACCTCTCGGTTACTGTCGATGCTGCAACCTTTGAAACCTGGTTCCGCCCTTTGCTGCCGATGGAGATTCGGGACAGTAGCATTCTTGTGATTTCCGCACCGAATCAGTTCGTTGCAGATTTCTTGGAACAACACTATAAGACCAGGATTCTCTCAATCGTAACAACTCGTTCTCCTGCGCTGCGCGATATTGTGTTTGCGGTTGGACAAGGCGCCCCGGCTTCTCCGCAATCCGCGCAGGCGCCGATAGTTCAATCAGGCGCGGTGGAGCACAAATCCTCTCCGGTCTTTAATCCGAATTTTACCTTTGATTCCTTTATGGTGGGACCGGGTAATGAATTTGCAAAAAGCGCCGCGTTCGCCGTTGCAAAGGCTCCGGGAAAAACCAAGTTTAACCCGCTGTTGATTTATGGAGGCGTCGGCCTTGGAAAGACCCATCTGCTGCACGCAATAGGCCTTTTTGTGCGGTCACAGCAGATGGGTCTTCGAATTTCTTCCTCTTCATCTGAAGAATTCTACTTCAATTTTATTGATGCTATAAAGAACAACAATTCAAGAAAATTCTCTGAAACATTCAAATCGTCCGACCTCCTTCTTATCGATGATATCCAGTTTCTCTCCGGAAAGGAAAGCACCCAGGAGGAATTTTTTTATATCTTTAACACCCTCTATCAAAACCAGCGCCAGATTGTGATCACGTCGGACCTTCCGCCAGGGTCGCTTAACGGCCTGCAAGACCGCCTTGTCTCTCGGTTCCAATGGGGACTGTCCGTTGATATCCAACCGCCCAATCTCGAAACGCGAGTCGCGATTCTCAAGAGAAAAGCGGAGCAGGACAATTTGAACATCCCCGAGGACATCCTCCTCCACATTGCAGAAAGCGTGTCCTCGAATATCCGCGAGCTTGAGGGAGTGGTAATCCGTCTGCTTGCATATTCATCAATTACAAAGAAAGATATCACTCTGGATTTCGTGAAAAACATCCTGCAGGGATCGCAAAAGCGCGAAAAATCCCGATTTTCAATCGACAGGATCATCGAAACGGTGGCGCAGTACTACAAGGTTCCCCTTAACAATATCCGTGAAAAGAACCGCCGTAAGGAAGTCGCCTTTTGCAGACAGCTTGCAATGTATATCGCAAAGGGATACACAAACTATTCTCTTAAGTCAATAGGTTTGCACTTCGGCGGGAGAGATCACAGCACGGTCATTCATGCTATTAATCATATCGAGCGTCTCAGGAAAAAGGACAAATCCGTGTGTTCGGATATCGATACCATAGTAAATTCTCTCTCCGGTGAAAACCGTGCGTAAAACACTACCACCCACAAATCTCTCGATCCCTTTTCCCTCATCATTGCACCAGAATTTTCTCGATTACTCAACCGATAATCCCACACGGCATCACACGAACAAGATAT
The DNA here is from genome assembly GCA_035315105.1 of Chitinivibrionales bacterium. GTDB lineage: Bacteria > Fibrobacterota > Chitinivibrionia > Chitinivibrionales > FEN-1185 > FEN-1185. The sequence continues at coordinate 5,499 of DATFYJ010000349.1, read as the reverse complement.
CTGTTGACAATATGTTGACGTCAATATTTACCTTCTCTTATCCTTCATCCATACACAATACTCCTTTTTTTTTCACATGGTATCAACACACCACTTGTGTTCTAATCATTGCATTACGCTGATTCCATCCGTTATCAACAAATCTATTTCTATCTCTGTATTTTTATATATATTTTGAAATAGAACTCTTTACTCTATATTCCAAGCCAAGCCCCACTCTCTTCCAACAGGAAAGGTCAATCCACCAATGGAATGCATCATTGCAAAGAACAAAATATACGAGCTGATTCAGAAGGCGTATCCATTAATACCGCTCAAGACCTCCCTGCAGATACTGTCGAATTTCAAAGTTTCGTTTAGAAGCAAATCGGTCATTCTGGCGGCCACCGACCTTGATCATTCCATTGAAGTGTCCGCGCAGGCGGAATCTGACGGAGAAGCTGAGATCACTCTTAATGCAAAAAAACTATTTGAGATTGTAAGGGAACTTCCGGAAGGTGATATTCATTTCAGCATTGATGTGAATGTCCTGGTTATTGATACGAAAAAAGGATTCTCGTGCAGAATAGCAGGAATAGGCACGGAGGATTTTCCCGCGTTTCCTGAGATAAAGGATGGAACATCCTTTTCAGTGGGTATTGGCTGTTTAAAAGATATGATTCTCAAGAGCAGTTTCGCCATTTCGCGAGACGAGTCGAGGACCTGCCTCTGCGGAGTGTTGTGGAAAATAGACAGGGGTAGAACCGGAATGGTTGCCACCGACGGCCATAGGCTCGGAAGTTCATTCTGGAAACGAGACGATTCTCTTGACAAGAATATAGCAATGATCGTTTCTCCAAAGAGCCTCCTGCATTTTGCCAGAATAACCGAGGGAGGAAAACCTGAAGAGCTTGTTCTGGTTACCCTGGGGGATAAATATGTTCTGTTTGGGTCCCGCGACGTTAAGATATGCTCAAAGCTGATTGAGGGACCGTACCCGGATTACGACAAGGCTATTCCCAAGGTGAATCCGAAGAAAGCAGTTATCGGAAAACAGGCCCTCTTCGATGCGGTGAAGAGAGTTTCAATCCTGTCGAACCAGAAAACTCATCTTGTAAAGCTGCTTTTCCAAAAAGGCAAGGTCGAAGTGATCGTGCTGAACAGAGACATCGGGGGAGAGGCCCGCGAAAGCGTTCCCGCAGAATACGATGGCGCGGAGCATGCCGTGGGGTTCAACGCGCAGTACCTTATGGAAATCCTCGGCATCATTTCGGTTCCCAAGGTGAGAATAGAAATGAACACGCACATCAGCGCCTGCCTGCTGTTTCCTTCCTATGAAAAAGAAGGGGAGGCAAAAAGCGAAGATCTTTTCCTCATCATGCCGCTGAGGATCCTCGAAGACGCATGAAACGATGCGCACCGAAGCGTCTGAAGCTGCGCAGTTCCTGCCGCTAATAAGCGCACCATAGTTGTCGCGCAGCAAACGCCATCGTGCGTTCGCCGTGACCGAATCAAGAAATGGAAATAAAATGGATTTCATTGATCTGAAAAAACAGTACCAGCTCATCCGGCCGTCCTTGCAGAAAAGGCTTGACGCCATTTTCGAGAAGACCGCATTTGTTATGGGAAGGGAAATAGCCGAACTCGAGGAATCGCTTGCCGCGTATGCAGGAACAAAGTACTGCCTCGCCTGCTCAAGCGGCACCGATGCCCTTCTTCTGCCTCTTATGGCGCTGGGCGTCGGGCCCGGAGACGCAGTCTTCACGACCACCTTCACCTTTATCGCCACCGCCGAGGTCATAGCCCTCCTCGGCGCAACACCGGTGTTTGTGGACATCGACGAGGAAACCTACAACATCGATCCGCAACAGCTGCGGAAGGCGGTTGCTGCTGTGGCAAAGGGCGAGAGCGTTGCCGCGGGCGTTCCAAAGAATTTACGGCCGAAAGGGATCATTCCCGTGGATCTATTCGGTCTGTGTGCCGACTATACGGCAATCGACTCAATTGCAAAGGAATTCGGCCTTTTTGTCCTAGAGGACGCGGCCCAGAGCTTCGGCGCAACGAGCAACGGAAGGAAGGCTTGCAGCTTTGGCACCGTTGCCGCAACGAGCTTCTTCCCCGCAAAACCCCTTGGCTGCTATGGTGACGGAGGCGCGGTGTTTTGTGGGGACGAGCAGATGCTGGAAGTTTTACGGTCGTTGCGGATCCACGGCCAGGGCAGCGACAAATACGAGAATGTGCGTGTAGGTATCAACGGGCGCATGGACACGATTCAAGCTGCGGTGGTGCTTGCGAAAATGGAAATATTCGAGGACGAGATGGCGCGCAGGCAGGCGGTTGCGGCACGATATTCAACGGCGCTACAGGGCAACGTGGTTGTTCCCCGGGTTCCTGCAGGGATGCGCTCGGCCTGGGCGCAATATTCGATACAAACGGATAAACGGGAAAAGGTACTAGAGCACATGAAGAAACAGGGTATCCCGACGGCGATTTACTATCCAAAGCCGCTTCATCTGCAGAAGGCTTTCGCGGCTCTGCAATACAGGCCGGGCCAGTTTTCGGTTGCCGAGAAAGTGTGCGGGAGGATTTTGAGCCTGCCGATGCATCCCTACCTTGACGAACAGCAGCAGGACGCGGTCATCGACCATGTATTGAAAGCGGTATAGCGGAGCGACGAAGCGAGGACGACGAGCGCACTTACTTGCCGGCGTCGTCTTCGAAGAGGTCCAGGAAGCGGTCTTCATACAGTTCGAAAAGATTCCATTTGTCAAGTTCCTTCTTGAGTTCCTGGGCAGCCGTGCGGTCCAGTTCCGCCTTTTTAAAAAGCTTCTCGATTTTCTCCATGATGTAATGTGGAACCTTTTCTTCGTCGATCTGCGACATTTCCTCGTCCTGTTCTTTTTCGGCCGGAAAAAGTTGCTTGATACGCTCCTCAATCGCGGCGAGCTGCTGGTTCATGTCGGTGACGCTCGAAAGCAGTTCGGTGAGGTCGAGATCGAGGGACAGTATTTTACCGAAAACTTTGACCACCTCGAGCGAGGCCTTGGGGTAGGGCATGTTCGCGGCATAGGAAGGCATTGTGGCGAGGAGGCAGGCGGCGTCGATGCCCCGCGATGCCGCAATGCCGAGCAAAAGACCGTTAAGGCCGGCGATGTAGCCGTCGGGCATGGGAACCACGCCGAAGTGCTTTATGGAATCGAGGTGCGGGGTGCCGGAGCAGGCGACCAGCACGTCGCTGGTCGCCTGATAGCTCATGGGCTGCGCAAGCGCCGCCGCGGTGAAGATGCGGGAGACTTTGTGCTGCCGGGCAATATCAAGAATTGTCTTGATGATGGTAATGCCGTCCTTACCGCCGATTTGCGCATTGCTCTCAAAGATGATGACGTCGGGCTTTGTGGCATAGTGGAACACGCTTGAGGGAATGTCCGGCAGCTGGGCGATGCCGTCCTTGACGATAATGGAATCGGGAATAAAGAACGGGCTCATGTCAATTTCGGCGAACAGCTTGGCATTCAACCGCCGCCGAAGGTAGTCCATGGCAATGAGACCCACGTTGCCCATTCCGGGCCACGCCGCGAGCATTACCGGAGGGGACGAAAACGTGACGTCGTGAAGAAGTTTCATATATCGCCGAATCCAGCGCAGTGACGATAAGGGAAAGAATAAATAAAATAATTCAATATTGCAAAGCCTGGGACGCAAAAGCACAAGGCATCTGCTACAACAGTCCGCTGGCTACCCACAACGCCGACATGGAAGAGCGAAGGGGCTATCGTGTATTTTCAGGAAATGGAATTTGCCGGGAAAAAACTGTTTCTGGCTCCCATGGCCGGCGTATCGGACAGCATATTCCGCCGCATCTGCAGGGAACACGGCGCGGACGTTGTCGTATCGGAAATGGTGAGCGCGGAAGGGCTGCATTACAACGCTGCTGCAACCGCCTCGCTGCTTCATTTTGACGGATCGGAGCGGCCCATAGGCATACAGCTGTTCGGAGCGCGCGCCGACCGCCTGGCCGAGGCCGCCGCGCACGTTCAGAAAGCGGCGGCTCCGGACTTTATCGACCTTAACGCGGGCTGCCCCGTTGCAAAAGTGGTGAAGAAGAACGGGGGAGCATCGCTTCTTAGGGACGTGAGGCTGTTTTCGCTTCTGGTAACCGCGCTTGTAAAGGCGGCGTCGGTCCCCGTGACCGTAAAGATGCGCTCGGGCTGGGCCGAGAACGCTTGGGTGGATGTCGAATTCGCGCGCGCGGCCGAAGACTGCGGAGCGTCCGCGGTTATCCTGCATCCCCGATCGAAGACCATGGGGTTTTCCGGGCATTCGCACTGGGAAAGAATAGCCCTTGTCAAGAATGCGGTGAGCATTCCCGTGGTCGGCAACGGCGACATCCTTTCGGAGGTCGAGGCCGAGCGCATGTTCGGCGGCACCGGCTGCGATTCGATCATGATCGGCAGGGGAGCGCTGGGAAACCCGTGGATTTTTTCCCGGATCAAAGACGTTCTTGCCGGCCGGCCCGCGCGCGTTCCCGACGCGTCCGAGCGCGTGCAAGCGGCCTGTGCACACCTTCGCCGCAGCCGCCAAATGTGCGGAGAGAGAAGGGCCGCTGCCGAGATGAAGAAGCATGCGTCGTGGTACGTTCGGGGGCTGCCGCAGTCATCCATGGTGAGGACTGCAATCTTCGCTGCGAAAACGTCGTTTGAAATCGAAGAAGCGCTCCTGCGGCTGCCGGCAGGGAGGTAACATCAGGTATATTTCGAAAAGAGAAACCGTCCGAAGAGAACGGCAACGAAAGGACCCGCATGGAACACGATCCGCTGCGTGACATTCTGAAATCCGTTTCCGACAAGTCGATGTCCATTGAGGAGGCGATGAAGAAACTTTCCGGCCTGCCCTTCGAGGACATGGGGTTTGCCCGGGTCGATCATCACCGCGCCCTGCGCAAGGGGTATGCTGAGGTGATTTTCTGCCAGAATAAAACGCCGCAGCAGGTGGTTGACATTGCGAAAGCCATGGCGGCGCATGAGGAAACGGTGTTCGGCACGCGCGCCTCTGACGAAACGCTTGATTTTGTCGAAACAAAACTGCCCGAGGTCGAAACAAACAGAACGGGACGGTGTTTCTGGAAAAAGGCAAAGCACTGGAGGAAAAAGGACGACGTGAAGGGAACCGTCCTTATTGCCTCCGCAGGTACTGCGGACATGTCCGTGGTGGAGGAGGCGAAATGCACGGTGGAGGTGCTGGGTCATCCGTGCAGGGTGCTTAACGACGTGGGCGTTGCCGGTATTCACCGGTTGTTTGCGCACAAGGCCGAGTTGCTTGACGCGTCGGTAATCGTCGTGGTGGCGGGGATGGAAGGCGCGCTGCCGTCCGTGGTGGCGGGGCTCGTTGCCTGCCCGGTTATCGCGGTTCCCACGAGCGTGGGCTACGGGTCTCACCTGGGCGGCCTGGTGCCGCTTTTTGCCATGCTCAATTCGTGCGCGTCGGGGCTGACCGTGGTGAACATCGACAACGGGTTCGGCG
>DATFYJ010000348.1:0-7197 GCA_035315105.1 Chitinivibrionales bacterium | reverse complement strand
CGTGCGGACTCACGAGCCTGCCCTGCTCGTCGCGCTTGTACCACCCGGGGTTTGTCTTGACAAGCACCGAATCGAAGGCCGTATGATTGACCACCAGGTCCATCATGACGCCGACCGAAGCATCGTTGCATGCGGCCACGAATTTCTTGAGCGGTCGCCAGTCCGAGGTGTCGTGGCCTTTCTTGACAAAAAGCGGATTGAGCTGATAGTAGTTCTTTATCGCGTACAGGCTGCCCGAAAAACCGGTCGCGTGGAAAGGGTTCACGTAAATCCAGTTGAACCCCATGTCCGCCGCGTGGGGAATTACCGCGTTCCACTCGTCGACGGAAGCGTAGTATCGGGGAAACAGATTGAAGATTACCGGGGCGGACGGTGCAGTAGCGTTTTTCAAAATGTTCCTCCCAAGACAACGTTGTCGATAAGCCTTGTTCCTGTCTCGGCGGTCCTCGCCGCCACAGCGGCAAGCACGGGCGCCGAAAGCTGCGGCACCGGCGCCAGGGTTTCCATGTCGACGATTTCTATGTATTCAACGGCAAGCAGCGCGGAACCGCGAATCGTTTGCGCGATAGCCTCTTTCAGCTTTGCCGCGGAGCGTTCGCCGGATTCGTACAGCAGCGCCGCCGCTGAAAGCCCTTTGTAAATGAGCGGCGTAGCGCGGCGTTCCTCCGGCGACAGATACATGTTCCGCGAACTTATGGCCAGGCCGTCTTGCTCGCGCACGGTGGGCACGAAGACAAGCCGCACCGGGCAATCGAGGTCGCGCACCATGCGCCTGATCACCAGGCATTGCTGCGCGTCCTTCTGGCCGAACACGGCCACATGCGGGGAAATAATATTGAAGAACTTGAGGACCACGGTTGCAACACCCTTGAAATGTCCGGGTCGGCGCGCTCCGCACAAGGTATCGGTAATCTTTTCAACGTCGACGAAGGTGGAAAAATCGGCCGGGTATATTGCGCCGGCGGCGGGAGCGAACACAACGTCGCATCCGCTCTCTTCCGCCTTCCTGCAATCGCGGTCGAACGGCCGCGGATATTTCGAAAAGTCTTCGGCGGGGCCGAACTGGATGGGGTTGACGAAAATGCTCGTCACCACCACATCACACAGACGGCGGGCCTCCGCCATGAGCGCTGCATGACCGTCATGCAGCGCGCCCATGGTCGGAACCAGGCCCACGGTTTTCCCTGCCTTCCGGTATGTGGTCGAGAGGTTCTTCATTTCCGAAGGATTGGTGACGATTTTCATGGGAAGCATGCATCCGGATTGTTTGATAAGGGGGAACGTACGAGAAACACGTGCTTTATCGTGAACGGAAACCGGCGATCCTATTTCTCTCCCCTTTTCCTGTTGTCAAAAAAGGTGCGCGTCTTTGAATCGGGCGGCTGATAATAGTTACTGCCCGGCGCCGCCTTGCAGATTTCCTTGACTACTTCGTCAAGATCGCCCTCGTATTCGACGAAGTCGATTTCGTTGGTGTTGATGATGAGCAGCGGTGAATCGGTGTAGTGGAAGAAATAGTGGTTGTATGCCTGGTTAAGAAGATCGATGTAGCCCTTTTCGACCGATGACTCGAAAGACCTTCCGCGTTTTTCTATGCGCTTGACAAGCACGTCGGTGGAGGCCTGTAGGTACACCACATAATCCGGTCCGGGCACGCTGTGCTCGAGAATCGAGGCGATTCGGTTGTACAGCGCAAGCTCGTTGTCGTCAAGATTGATGCTCGCGAATATCCTGTCCTTTGCAAACATGTAATCCAGAATCGTGACTTCCTGGAACAGGTCGAGCTGCGTAAACGCTTCGGAGAGCTGCCGGTAGCGCGACAATAGAAACCACAGTTGCGTCTGGAAAGCAAAGGATTTTCTGTTCCTGTAGAATTTGGGCAGGAAGGGGTTCTCCTCGCCCTCTTCAAGAACAAGACGGGCGCCGAGCCGCTGGCTCAGAAGGTTGCACAGCGCGGTCTTGCCCACGCCAAGCACGCCTTCTACGGCGAGGTGCCGGACGTTCCGGGGAAGACGGGGTGCCGCTTTAACCGTCATGGTTCATCCTTTTTTCGACCGGAATCCCACAGCGAGCGCATTCCTCGAAGCTTGCTTCGGGGTTAGCGAGCGACTATAAGTATGTTTTTTTTCCATAGGGATGGAAGATTCCTCGTCCTGCGGGACTGCGGGGTTCTTCAATTCCCGCCACGCAATAAAATCTATTTTTTGCGCTTTCACCTTTGCCGTCATCCTGTCGTGCATCTGCGAGCACGTACGGCCTGCGCCCGGGATCGTCGTGCGCGGAGCTATGTCGCGCAGTCCTTCCAGACAGAACCGCCTTCGGAGCATGCGGGGATGCGGCAGAACCAGATTGCGTCCGCGAATCCTGAGGCCGTCAAACATGAGAACATCTATGTCGGCGGTCCGCGGCGCAAAGCGTTTTTCCCGCGTGCGGCCAAGTTCGTTTTCTATCCTTTGGCAACGGGCCAGCAGTTCCTCGGCTATTCCGGCGAATTTTCCCGACATCACGCAGTTGAGAAACCACGGCTGCGGTGCGTGAACGCCTACGGGTTCCGTTTCCATCAACCGGGAAACTCTTACCGGCTTGTCAAGAAAACGAGAAACGCGGTTTCTCATCTCCCACATGTTCCGGCGCCTGTTAGCGACATTGGAGCCAAGGCTGAGGAACACGGTAACCATTTGTCTAAAATAGATCGGGTGCCGAAATTGTGGCAATGCATACCGGCATCGGAAGCGTGTTGCAGCGGCCGAAGAGAACCTAACAGGCCAAACAAAAGCGTGTTCACAACGACCGGAAATTGACGGTTTCAACCGTGCCGAGTTCCGCGAGGACCGATCCGATTTCTTCCTTCCTGCCGACGCCCACCACGGCAAATGCCTTTGAAGAAAGGTGCTCGCCTATGGCGCGATTCACCGACTCCAGGGTAATCGAGGCGATTCGGTCGTTGAACTGTTCGATGTATGACAAGTCTCTTCCGAATTGTTTGAGCCACAGGATTTTTTCCGCGACATTCACGATCCCCTCGAGCTGGAACGCCATGTTGCCCATCACAAACTGCTTCGCCTTGTTGAGTTCCTCCTGCGTGACGCCCTTGTCCCCGAACGTACGGTATACGTCGATGATCGACGCAAGCATTTCCTTTGCCTGGCTATTCTGCGTGGACGTTGCGATTGAAAAAATGCCGTAGCGCCTGCTGCACGACAACTGCGACGAAATGCCGTATGTCTTACCCTCGCGCGAGCGGATGTGCGCCATGAGTCTCGATGAGAAATTGCCTCCGCCGAGCACGTAATTGGCAAGCGCGACCTCGTTGCGCAGCGGATCGAGTTCGCTTACGGACGAATGTCCCAGAATGAGCGACACCTGGGTGAGGTCTTTCTTGTCAACAAGCCGGATCCTGTTTGCGGCAAGGGCCGGGATTGGTCCCGCCACGACCGGCTCATTGCTGCGGCCTTTTTTCCAGGGTCCGAACAGCCCCTTCAACGTCGAGAGCATCGCGTCCGCGGAAAAATCACCCGCGACAACCAGCAGTCCGCTCTGCGGCGACACGAACGAATTGTACCATTCCCTGACACGCCGGATGCCCAGCCTGCCGACCGAGCGAACGGTCTGCACCCTGCCCACCGGATGTCCTGTGCCGCACAGCACGCCGCCGAAATGCCTGTTCGCAATTGACGCGGGGTCGGCAAGCTCGGCCTTGAGGCCGGTCACCATCTCGCGCTTGATGCGGGTCAGCTCCTTGGGCAAAAACCCGGGGCTGCATATCATACTCTGGAAGAGCGGGATAATACGGTCGGCTGCGCGGGCAAGCATTTTGCACCCGAAAACGCAGTGCTCGTCACCTGCATCGGTAAATAGGCTCGCGCCTGCCTGCTCCAGTTCCTGCGAGAATTCCTCAGGGCTAAGCGACGCGGGCCCTTTGAGCATCATGCCGATGGCTGCTTCGGTTGTCCCTTCGCGCAACACCGGATCGGAGAATTCGCCAAAGGGCATCTGGAGCGCAAGCGTGATGCCCTCCTGGGCATGGTCTTCCACACAAAGCAGCTCCAGGCCGTTGTCCAAGGTCTCCTGGACGATTGGAGGAAATTTGTAGGTGGTCATATCCATACCATTCATTGTCTGCGCCTATGGCGAACCGTTAGCGTCGGGGCATCAGTCTTCTTGCAAGACCCATTGCAAACAGCAGCGGATTCACCTTCTTCGGTTTCAAATACAAGGTATGACGGGCGCTTTCATCCCAGTTGCGCAATGCGGCCCCTGTCAAGGCATTGACATCGAGGGACTCGAGCTCGGAAAGCCGCCGGACCCAGTGCCGGTAGTCGCCTTCGATGGATTCGGCATAGGCGAGTTTCTGGGAGATGTGGTCGGCCGAATACAGCTCGTAAACCCTGTTTGTCAACACCGTGTTCTTCACCTTTTCCATTTCCAAAGGGGAAATTCCGCCGGTTCTCACGGCCTCCACCTGCGCAACAAGAGCGTCTTCCACGCGCCGCTGCGGAACATTCGGGGTGAAAACGGCGAAGAAGAGGGACATGCCCGCGCGCTTGAGGCTCTGGTTCATTCCTCCCGCCATCACCGCCAGCGACCTGCGCCGCACGATCTCCCGGTGCATCCGCGACGATTCCCCCTGCGAAACAACAAGCTGGAGGATTTCGAGCGGCAGGGCGTCCCGGTCGGACGCCGGCGGCGCCGGGTATCCCACAATGCACATGGGCACGTCGAAATCCACGTCTCGTTTCATCCACAGCGGACGGCGGGCCGGCGGTTCGGCGGCAGGCGCGGAAAAATCGGCGCCGCACGCCGGGCGGCTCCCGAAGCAGCGGTTGATCCTGTTGAAAACCGATTCGCAGCTGTCAATATCTCCCACCACGACGATCAGGGCATTGTCGGGCGCATACCATCGCCGGTAATAGTCCATGCAATCGCCTACCGAAACCGTCCGGATGTCTTCCATCCGTCCCAGCGCCGAATACTCGTACGCGCGGCCTTTGAAGAATTCCTTCCGGAACTCGAGGAAGGCCTTGGTGAGCGGATTGTTGAGGTAGGTCTGGAATTCCTCGACAATCACCCTGCGCTCGGTTTCCAGCACCTTGTCGTTGATGACAAGGTCATTCATGCGGTCGGATTCAAGGGAGAGCACCATGTCGAGGTGTTCGCGGGGAACGGCGTTGATATACGCGGTGACATCTTCCGCGGTGAAGGCGTTGTAATGCCCGCCCACATCGTTGATACGGCGTGCATGCTCCTCCGGGCCGACGTTCTTGGAACCCCGGAACATCATGTGCTCGAAGAAATGCGAAATCCCCCGGATTCCGTCACGCTCGTTGGCGCTGCCCGTTTTGTACCACACCTGGACCGACACCACAGGCGCGCCGGGCTTTTTGAGGCAGATTGCCTTGAGCCCGTTGTCGAAGGTTGTGTCGGCGATGTTTTCGAAAAGACGGAGCTTTTCCATACGCGATAACGGTTTCTTTGTTGCCGCGGAACGCGTTCCACCTGCGCCGGCAGCGCCGGATCGTCGCCCGGCGCCGCGCGAACCCTGATGACATAGGGGAATAAGAACCGGGAAGGGAAAAATCGGAGTGAGAGGATTTGAACCTCCGACAACTTGGTCCCGAACCAAGTGCCCTAACCAGGCTGGGCCACACTCCGGTTTTGATCTTTAAAAATATTTGATCACGACGGGCGCGTGCAAGCGAGGAAAGGAATTTCTGCTGCGCGGCCCCGAATGCTACGAGGAGGCCATTTTGACCACTTCCGACATTGTTGTCTCGCGGCCTCCGAACACGAAACCATACCACTTGTAAAGCATGTCGGCAAGCGCGATCACCGCGAGCACCGCCATGGCCGCCACCAGCATTGCATCGAGGTTGAAGTTGAACTTGTCGGCCGCGAGCGCGGCTGACGCGGCCTTCTGGCGGAACATGAAGAACAGCTGCCATGCGGCCGTGAGCGTGGTGACGAACATGAACGCCATGGGCACAAGCGTAACCCACGCGTACTTCACCTTCTTGTACTTGATGATCACTGTTGTGCCCACGCCGAGGGCGATTGCCGCGAGAAGCTGGTTTGAAACGCCGAACATGGGCCAGATGGTGGATATGCTTCCTTGATAAATAAGATATCCCCAGCATGCCACAACGACCGCGCTCGTGCTGATGAGCCCCGGAGCCCAGCGCAGCCGAGCGAGCGGTTTATACACCAGACCACCGAGTTCCTGGAGCAGAAACCGCGCAACGCGTGTTCCCGCATCGACCGTGGTGAGGATGAAAAGCGCCTCGAACATGAGCGCGAACGTAAACCAGTACGGCATCACGCCGCGCATGCCCGGAATGTGCGATAGGATGGTGGTCATGCCGACGGCGAGCGAAACAGCACCGCCAGGCCTGCCCACCACGTTGAGCCCCACCATTGATGAGAGGTCATTAATCTGGGAAACGGGAAAGCCGAGGGCGGCGATTGCATCGAACGGGAGTTTCGTGTTGATCGCGAAATAGTCGCCCGGAATGAGGATGGTTGCAGCGATGAGGGCCATGATCGACACGAAACCCTCGGTGACCATGGCCCCATAGCCGATCATGCGCAGGTCTTTTTCGGTCATGATCATCTTCGGCGTGGTACCCGAGGCGATGAGCGCATGGAAACCGGAAATCGCGCCGCACGCGATGGTGATGAACATAAACGGGAACACCTTGCCGGGAATAACGGGCCCGCCGCCGGCGGCGAACTTGGTGACGGCCGGCATCTGGAGCACAGGCGCCATGAAGATCACGCCCAGGGCCAGAAGACATATGGTGCCGATCTTCATGTAGGTTGACAGATAGTCACGCGGGCAGAGCAGCATCCACACGGGGAGCACCGACGCGACAAACCCGTAGATGACAAGCGCGACAACGAGTTGCTTGTCGGTGAACATCAGGTAGTGCGCGATGGGCCAATGGGGCACGCGTCCGCCAATAATCACGGCAAGCACCAGAAGCGTGACGCCGATCGCGCTCACCTCCCCCACCTTTCCCGGCCGCAGGAAGCGCATGTACAGCCCCATGAGGAGCGCGATGGGAATGGTGAGCCCGATGGTGAATGTTCCCCAGGGATTCTGCTTGAGCGCATTGATCACCGCGAGGCCCAGACCTGCCAGCGCCACAATGATGATGAAGAGAATCGCAAGCGACGCGGCGAACCCGCCCACGGGGCCTA
>DATFYJ010000347.1:0-3227 GCA_035315105.1 Chitinivibrionales bacterium | reverse complement strand
CGCCCACGCGCAGGGTCCCGAGCGTGGTGCGCGACAGCGTTTCCCGGACGGCGGTAAAATACAAAACATTCCCGCGCGAGGATTCCAGCGTGAGGCACGCACCGTCGATGTTCACCGACGCGCCAGGAGCAGCGGAAAATCCGGCCATGTCCGGCGACACCCCGAGCCTGATTGCCGGGCCGTCGGTCCGGATTTCGCGTACCGTTCCCATTGTTTCGATTATTCCCGTGAACACGATTTATCTCCGAACCGGAATGCCGGTGATCACAACGTCGCCGCTGAATGTTGAAATTTCCATGTTGTCAAGGTATATGCATCGGGAAAGCGCAAGCGGCCGTTCAAATGCCAGCCCCTCCGCGCCGCCGCCGAGAATTTTGTTCGCGTACATCAGGTATACCCTGTTCGCGAGCCCGTGTTCCACAAATGCCGACGCAAGCCTGGCACCGCCCTCGATGAGAACCGAGGGAATGTTCTCTTCATACGCGGTTCTCAGAAAGCCGCGGAGGCTTCCCTTCCAGTCGGCTGCGGCGGTGCGCCAAACTTCCACCCCGTTGTCAAGCATGTGCCGCGAGCGGTTTCGGCCGCCGCGCACCACGAGAATGCTCCTCGACTTTTTTCCCGCCGTCCTCACAAAATAACTGTTGGGGGGAGCATACGCCTTTGAAGAAAACACGATGCGGACCGGGTTCCCGGTTTTCCCATGGCGGACCGTGAGGCGCGGATTGTCATTTTCCAGCGTTGTGCGGCCGACGCCGATTGCCGCATGCTTCCTCCGCAGGTCGTGAACAAACGCCCTTGAGTGAACCGACGTTATCCACCGGGAATCGCCGCTCGTATCGGCGATCTTCCCGTCAAGCGTCATGGCGAGCTTGACGCTCACCCACGGCCGCCGGTGCGTTATCCAGAAAAAGAAGTCCTCGTTGAGCCGCTGCGCCTCCTGCTCAAGCAGTCCTGTGCAAACCTCGATTCCCGCTTCTGCAAGCAGGGCCATGCCCTTGCCGTTGACAAGCGGGTTTTTGTCGCGGACCGACGCGACCACCTTGCGTATGCCCGCATCGATGATCGCACCGGTGCAGGGACCGGTCCTGCCGACATGGCAGCAGGGTTCGAGCGTCACATACAGTACCGCGCCCCGGGCTTTCCCGCCTGCCTGTTTCAGGGCATTGCGCTCGGCATGGGGCCCGCCGCAGGGCGAGGTCGCGCCTTTTCCGACAACAGCCCCGTTCTTGACTACAACAGCCCCGACCGCAGGATTGGGAAACGTTAAGCCCTTTGCCTTATCGGCAAGAGACAGGGCTTGTTGCATAAAACGGATGTCGGCATCGGTCCAGGCGCCGGCGGTGTTTTCTTCGCGCATCAACAGGAATCCCCATTAATAGGAATGTAATACCTTTGCAATTGGTAAAATACCTCATGCTGGCCCACCCCTCCAACTGTAGAAAACCGGCAGAGGCGGATATACACGATTTATTTTGGTTAGATGGACAGTATCAATACTCCCGAGGAACTTCTCGCTCACCTGGCTGCGCGCGGCGACCCTACCGCGTTCGCCACACTCGTTGCCTCCCGCGCGCGCGCGGCCTATGTCTCCCTGAGAAATGCAGGCAAGAGTCACGCCGATGCATTGGAGGTTCTTGAGCCGTTCCTCCGTAAACTCCACACCGCTTTCAGGCGAAAACCCGAGCATGTTTCCTTTGAGGAATGGTACGGCAATCAGATGAAAAGACACCTTAGGGGTGGCCTGAACAGCGGAGAAGGTGTTGAGAATACGCCGGTACCCGAAACGGTTGCGGCGGCCGACCTGTCCGATTTCGAATCGCAGATGCGCCTTGCCTTGCAGCGCAATTACGGCAGGATGATGGCGGGCGGCGGAGCGGCCGCCGGCAGGATAGTATCCTTTGTCAACGCACGGTCGCTTCTGAAAGCCGGTGCCGCCGCCCTCATCACGCTCGCGGCAACAGCGGCCGTTTTGTACGGCTGGATGACGTTCGCCCATGCCTCCGTGACGGTCATTGTTTCGACCGCCGGCCGTCAGCGCAGCATCGAACTGCCTATGGCAATCAACCGGCGGCTTTTCCGTTTGCACCCTGTTGTCAATCCGCCTGATTCGCATGTAGTGAAGTCTGGAAACGCGGCACCGGCGGCGGATTCCCAGCACACTGTGGCTGCCGGCCCGGTTGCCGCCGGCGACAGCCTCGCCGCGCATCAGCAAGCCGGGAAAACCATCTCGCAGCGGCTGCCGGCCGGAAATTCCGCACCTTTGGCGGGAAAAAAAAGGCCGCCGGCCCGGAAAAGGGCGCCTGTCCCGTCTGATTCTCTCAACGCTGCCGGCGGCAGCGCGGGAACATCTTCCTCGCCCGGCGAAATCAAGAAAAACCTTTCTGAGTCTCCACCCGCGCAGGGAGGTTCTCCATCTTCCCCGGCCGATACCTCGGCGGCTGGCAAATAGGCTGCCATTGTCAAACAAAACGCAACCTGTTGAATAATTGGGCGTTGCCTTTGCCGCCTGATTGCAGAATTCCGATTTTTCGCTTGAATTGAGTCTTGTAAATAATTTATACTTTCGTTTCTTCTGTTTAACGCCTGAGCCGTTAAACGGAAGAGCTGTGCTATCTGCCAGTTTCTTCAGGCCGGTGGGAGCACTCTTCTCCTTTACACAGCAGGACTGGGATGCAAGAGGGTGAAATGCCATTTTCATGCGCAGCACCGGTGAACAGGATACGCCCTGTCGGCAAACAGCATCAATTCTCCAGGCGCACGTGGTTCTCCCTGTTGTTGCTTTGTGCCCTTTCCCTCTGTTACGGACAGAGCGATGAATACGTTCTGCAGCGCGGAGACGTCATCGGCATCAATGTTGTGGAACATCCCGAGTTTTCCGTCCGCTATAAAATCCGTCCCGACGGCAAGATTAATTACCCGGTGATCGGCGAAATCGATGTTGCGTCGCTCACGTGCGCGCAGCTTGTCAAAATCATGGAGGGCAAGCTGTCGACATACGTCAACAGCCCGGTCGTCTCGGTCTCCATCGAAGAATATTTCGCGAACAAGATTTACGTCATGGGCGCGGTGCATTCGCCCGGCGTGTATCAGATCTACGAGCCCATCGATGTGCTCAAGGCGATCGCCATGTGCGGCGGGACCATCAAGTCCAAGGAGAAGAATATACGGATCATCCGCGCCGATGGAACAATCCTCCGCGTCGACTCCAAGATTCTCTGGGGCTCGGA
>DATFYJ010000346.1:0-3268 GCA_035315105.1 Chitinivibrionales bacterium | reverse complement strand
CGGACATGTGCTCTTGTAAATCCCGCAACGGCCCAGCTCAAGGTGTACGACCTGAGCGGGAAGGTGGTCGCCGATTATTCCAGCATGTTGAGGCGGATGAAAGCAGGCGACAAGGTGATGAACATGCTGCCTGCAACGCTTCCGAACGGTGTCTATGTGGCAAGACTTTATGACGGCGGCAGGTACTTGTCGCAGAGATTTGTAACCGCCCAATAGCCTTCTGTTTGCTTTGAAAAAAAATAGCCCGGAACGGAAATCCGGGCTATTTTTTTTGAGGATGCGTGAGAAATCCGCTGATCGTTGGCCGAAGAGTTTTCTGATAACTGCTGGTTTCAAAAAAACCGCAATCCGCAATCTACAATGGAAACTGCCCGGGGCCGGAATCGAACCGGCATGCAGCGATGAAGCCGCGAAGGATTTTAAGTCCTTTGTGTCTACCTGTTCCACCACCCGGGCGAGGAAAAAGAAAAAAATACGTTGAGCATGGGATGAGGGGAGGAGAAAAGCGGGAAAAACCCCGGGCGCTCAGGCACTTCGCCTCAGTTCGTCAATACGGTCACGGATCTTCGCCGCCTTTTCAAATTCCAGTTTCTTTGCCGCATCACGCATCTCGTTTTCCAGTTTCCGGATACGCTGTTCAATATCACCGGTACCTTCCTTGTCAAAATCAACCGGCGAATACGCGGCGGCTTTTTCGCGCACACGAGCGGCTTCTTCACGTGCCGGCTCTTCGTCCGCTGGCGTGAACAGCCGCTCCTGGATCTTGCGCGTGATAGAAACGGGCGTAATGCCGTGCTTCTTGTTGAACGCAAGCTGCTTCGTGCGCCTGCGGCCGCTTTCTTCCATGGTCTTCTTTATCGAGTCCGTCATGACATCCGCGTAGAGCACGATTTTCCCCTCGACATTTCTCGCGGCGCGGCCCGCTATCTGGATAAGGGAGCGCGCGGAGCGAAGGAATCCCTCACGGTCCGCATCAAGGATGGCGACCAGCGCGACTTCCGGAAGGTCGAGCCCCTCGCGCAGAAGGTTGATGCCCACGAGAATGTCGAATTCGCCCAGCCGCAGGTCCCGGATGATGTCGGAGCGCTCGAGCGTCTCTATTTCCGAATGCAGATACCGCACGCGGAAGTTAAGCGTGGTCAGGTATTCGGTGAGGTCCTCGGCGGTTTTCTTTGTCAGCGTCGTCACAAGGCTGCGCTGCCCCTTTTCCACGATTGTCCGGAGCTGCCCCACCAGATCGTCCACCTGATTCGTTGCCGGCTTTATCTCGATGACCGGGTCCACGAGCCAGGTGGGACGGATCACCTGTTCCACGACCACACCGCCGCTCCTGCGAAGCTCGTAGTCGGCCGGCGTCGCGGAGTCGTAGATGACGTTATCGACCATCGATTCGAACTCGGCGAAGCGCAGCGGCCGGTTGTCAAGCGCGCACGGGATACGGAACCCGTGTTCCACGAGCGTTTCCTTGCGCGCGCGGTCGCCGTTGAACATGCCCTGTATCTGCGGAATGGTCGCGTGCGATTCGTCGATGACGGTGAGGAAGGGGGGCTTGAAGAAATCGATGAGCGTGTACGGCCTGCTGCCGGGTGCGCGTCCGTCAAGGATGCGCGAATAATTCTCGATGCCGGACACGAACCCCACTTCCCGGAGCATCTCGATGTCGTAAAGCGTGCGCTGCTCAAGCCGCTGCGCTTCGAGCAGCTTGCCCGCGGCGCGGAACTTCTCGAGCTGTTCCTGCAATTCGGCGTGGATCTTCTGCGCCGCGGACTCGATTCCCACCCGCGATGTGGTGAAATGCTTTGCCGGAAAGATGGTGATTTCGTCAAGTGTGGTAATCACCTTGGCGGTGAGGGGGTGGATGCGGCGGATCGCCTCCACGCGCTCGCCGAACAGCTCGATGCGCAGGCCGGTCTCGTCGTAGGCGGGCTGCAGTTCGATGATGTCCCCGCGAACGCGGAAGGTGCCCCGTGAAAGTACCATGTCGTTCCGTTCGTACTGCATGCGGTCGAGGCTGCGGAAGAAGGCGTCGCGCCCCAGGTCTGTTCCGGCGCAGATGCGCATGCTCGCAGCCGCGTACGAATCCGGCGACCCGATGTTGTAAATACACGAGACGCTCGCGACGATGATCACGTCCTTTCTTGACAGGAGCGAGCTGGTCGCCTTGAGCCGAAGCCGGTCGATCTCGTCGTTGATCTCCGAGGTTTTCTCGATGTAGGTGTCGGTCGACGGGATGTATGCCTCGGGCTGGTAGAAGTCGTAGAAGCTCACGAAGTATTCCACCGCGTTTTCCGGGAAATACGCCTTGAATTCCTGGAACAGCTGCGCGGCGAGGGTCTTGTTGTGCGAGATGATGAGCGTGGGCATCTGGACGCGTTCGATCACGTTCGCAATGGTAAATGTCTTACCCGAGCCGGTGACGCCGAGCAGGGTCTGGTGCTTGGCCCCGCGGCCAAGGCCGTCTACGAGCTGCCCGATCGCCTCCGGCTGGTCGCCGGCCGGCTTGAAGTCGGATACGAGACGGAAATTCATATTGGTGAAAGATACATGAAGAAATGGAGGATGACTGAAGCGGAATGAGCGAACACGTATTGAGAATTGGAAAAGATGTGGGTGCCCGCCGCTTCATGGGGAGGTGAAGGCTTATTTTTGTTCTTCTTCCTTGTGCAGGCCGAAGCGGGGCTATATTTTATTGTCATTGCAATTGCGGTGTTTCAACAATCACATCGGGCTGGAATCAGCAAGGAGGTTGCTATGAAAAGGAAAATGGCGGTTGTGCTGGTATGTGCGGTGTCTCTCGGCGCCGGCCTCGTCTGTTGTTCGGGAGGGGGGAAGAAGTCGCAGCAGGTTGTCCCCAAGGTCGGTGTTTCGTTGCCCACGCAGCGCGAGGAACGCTGGGTGCGCGACAGGGTGAAAATGGAGCAGGTGTGCAGCGAAATCGGGCTGGAGCTTGTGCTCAAGGTAGCGGACAACGATGCGCAGAAACAGGATTTGCAGTGCGACACCCTGGTGGCCCAGGGCGCAAAAGTGCTCATCGTGGCTCCTCAGGACGGGATGGCCGCGGCTGCCATAGTCGAAAAGGCGCACAAATCAGGCGTCAAGGTGATCGCCTACGACAGGATGATCATGGGCGCGGATGCAGACCTGTACGTCTCGTTTGACAATGTGAAGGTGGGCGAATTGCAGGGGCAGGCGATCACGAAGCTGGTGCCCAAGGGTGTGTACGTGGTGCTTGCTGGGTCTCCCAGCGACAACAACGCGGCGCAGTTCC
>DATFYJ010000345.1:0-6125 GCA_035315105.1 Chitinivibrionales bacterium | reverse complement strand
ACCGCCGGTGCAGTTCCTGTAGGGGCAAACGTAAGTGCTTGGGTCTTTAACTTGTCCCCGCCGCTGGATGATCGCATCCATACGACATTCTGTCCGTACGTTGTCCCGACCATGATAATCCCGATGCCAGGAGCAGCATGTTCCTGAAAACCGCAACCGACCCGCAAAATTTGTTGAGATTCATACAAAGATCCTTTGGTTTAAGTGGTTTAATTTCCGGTGTCGTCAACCCTGTAAAAGCTGGTTACGAGATGATTTCGGTTTACTTTCTTCATATAATATAATGGGTTTTACTTAAAAATGTTCAAGATAATCGCTAATTTCTTGGTGTCCCGCAGGCCGCGGCAAGCCGCTGATTTTCCGGGAGAATTTCCCGATAGGCAAATACATGCCCGGAACCGTATACTATCAGGTAAGGTCCCTCTTATATCCTTAAGAAAAAACAGGTGGGGTAACTCATGCACTTCCCTGTGTTGTTTGTCTGCGCATGGATTTTCTCATTCTCTTCTGCCTTCGCCGCAACCTACTACGTGGCCCAAAACGGCGATGATAATTATAACTGCACTTTGGGCAGCCCGAAAGCAACGGTAATAATGCGATTCGTCAGAAGCTCATGGTGACCAAGTAAAGGGGGCTGAAAATGAAAAAGCAACCGACATTAGTATCGTTTGCACTCACTGCGCTGCTGTTTATTGCCGCCAACGCTCCGGCAGCCTCCTGGTATGTCGACAACGCCGTGGCGTCTTCCGGGAACGGTCAGTCGTGGGCGACCGCATACAAGAATTTTTCGAACATTGCATGGTCAAGCGTTCATCCGGGCGACTTCGTATACATCAGCGGCGGACCGTCCGGCGGAACGAAAACGTATACCGAGTCATGGTCGGTCGGAGCAAGCGGAACTTCGGGCAATCCGATCACTATTACGGTGGATACCGCCAACGCGAACCATAACGGGACCGCAGTATTTGATTATGATGCACTGGGGGATAACGCGACGGTAAGCGGCATTGCCCTAAGCGGCCGCAGCTACATTACCATCAGCGGGAATGTAAATGGACAAAATCACATCGCCTTGAAAAACCTGCGCAATATTACCAATCGCACAGCGGCAACCTCCATCTACGGTGATGGAATTATGGCTGTTATTATCGATCATATAGATATCACCAATTGTAATAACGGTCTGGCGCTATTTTCGGGAACTGCAGGCACTGAAATAAAATATTCAAATCTCACGCAAATACGGGGTGATGCGGCGATCGCGGTGGGGGCAGACGGAACCACGTGGGATGAAGTGAAGATACATGATAATTCCATCGAGACACTGGACAACGACTCCTGCGGCGGTCCGGACGGCATACAGCCCTACGGCGGAATGTCCGCCTACAGAAACACTTTCAGGGTCTCCGCCACGTCGGTGATCACGTCGGATCAGCACCCGGACATGTTCCAGCTTCAGGGCAACTTCAATAAGATATACGACAATGAGTTCACCAACGTGGGGGATTCGCATATCGATTACGACTGCTATAACAACAAGACACCGCACGACGTGTGGATCTACAACAATCTTTTCCACATCGTGCAGGTGATCGACCCGTATCCGGAATATTTCCGGTTATACAACTCCTCCAGCAGCGCCATGACTTCCATCACCAACTTCAAGCTGCTCAACAACACCTTTGTGGACAACACCGGTTTTGACAACGGGAAAAATGTCGGCTTTGTGACGGTGCGTTTCAACGGATTCAACAGCAACCCCACGGGTTCGGGCAACGAAATAAAAAACAACATCTTCTACAA
This sequence comes from Chitinivibrionales bacterium, assembly GCA_035315105.1. Classification (GTDB taxonomy): domain Bacteria; phylum Fibrobacterota; class Chitinivibrionia; order Chitinivibrionales; family FEN-1185; genus FEN-1185. Next base: position 4,322 of record DATFYJ010000345.1, on the reverse strand, counting down.
CTGCGGCAACGGGGCGCAGTATCAGAACATCTATATCGCGGCCAGCACCGGTTTCACCAATGCCTCGTTTTCTTTTGACGCCAACGTCTATTACAACAGCACCATAGCTCCTCACATTTACTACAACGGAACCGATTATTCGGCCGCCAGCTGGGTCGCCGCCAGGGAACCGCACGGCAAGATCAACGCACCGGCATTTGTCAGCTATTCCCCGAACAATGCAAACAACAACATGCATCTTGCATCAACGGATACGGTGGCAATAGATGCGGGGATTTCATTGAGTACCTATTTCACGGACGACAAGGACGGCGTTGCGCGGCCGCAAGGCCCGGCATGGGACATGGGCGCGTATGAATATGTAGCCGCCAATGTTCGGATACCGCTGGCCAGGAAAGCGCAGAATGATCATCAAGGTCTAATGATGCTTTGCCGAAATCCCATCAACGCTGTGCTGTTAAAACAATATTTGCAGACGAACAAGAACCTGGAAGTGTATGACTTGCTGGGGAGGCCGGTCAGGGAAGAGTTTTTGATTAGTGAGGGGATATATCTGGTGAAGGATGAAAGCACGATGACAAGGCAAAGAGTCGTGGTAATTAAATAACCTTTCTACCAGGGCCTTGAAAAAGCCCTTTGGGCGGCGTTCATGGTTCAACAGGCTCACCATGAATGAATTTTCACTTTCATATGGTTAATTGCCGGAATGACAGTCTTTAGACAAGGAGGAAAAATGGATATGCGGAAGGGAAAAACCTTGAGCAAGTCCCGCAGTGTTTTGATTCCCATTCTTAGGGTCTGCTTCTGCCTCGGGCTTTTCATCACCAGCCTGCCGGCCCTTGTCCATGCCGCAGATCCGCTGCCACCGGCCGCTGTTCCCCTGCCGACCGGCATGAATTCCTGGAAGCTGATCCTCAATGAAAATTTTGACGGCACGGCCTACGATACGTCAATCTGGAACCCGTATGCCGACTGGGGTGGGGTGGGCTCGTTCAACAACGGGCGCGAGAACTATTACCCGTCGCAGATCCAGGTGAACAACGGGGTCTGCCATCTGGTGGCGCAGCCCAATCCCGGGGTCACCACGTTTACAAACTCGTACAAGTCCGGCGAGCTGATCTCCGCGCGCGCCAACACCAGCTCGCTCACTCCGTACAAGTTTTCGTTCCTGTACGGATATATTGAGGCCCGGCTGAAGATTGTCAACGTCTCAGGATTTTTCGGCGCATTCTGGATGCTCCCGGACAAGAAGAATTACAACTACGAATGGGAAATTGACATTCTGGAAGTGCTCGGCAACGACCCGCGCACCATGTGGATGCACTACAATTGGTTCGACGGCCTGCCGACCGACTCGGCCCGCAACAAGAGCTGGACCCCCAATACCGGCACCGGCAACAACGGCACCGGACCGGCAATGGATTTTTCCAACGCGTTCCATACCATCGGCGTGGATTGGGAGACCGACCACCTCACGTTTTACCTGGACGGAACAGCCGCCGGAACATTCCCCACGCCCGGCACCAACAACTCGAACATCGCCCGGACCCCGGGTTATATCCTGATCCAGCAGATGGTGGAAAACGACTGGTGCCGGGCTGCTGCCTGCACGCTGCCGAACCTGAGCGCCGTAGACACGTTTGACATCGACTACGTGCGCGTGTGGCAGGGGTCCACCCAGAGCGGGGTGCGGGAGGCGGGCGCCGGTGTTCCCGAAGCCTCTAAAAGCATACAGGTGCTTGCCAGTGCCCTGCATGGCCGAACTGCATTTGTGGTGAAGGGCGGGGACCAAAACCGACTGAGCGCCGTGACGGTGTACAACGAGCAGGGCCGTGCGGTATGTCACTTGACAGGAAGGAGTCCGGTATGGAATAACGTCGACGAACAGGGAAACAGCGTCAAACCAGGACTCTACGTGTACTCGGCGGAATATGAGGGGAAGATTCAGACCGGGAAGATCATGTGCGTTTGGTAAATGTGGTTATGAGAAGGTAAAGAATCACAATGACACCAAAAAAAAGAAAAGCTTTTGTTGGGGGAAGTCTCCCCCTGGGGTGCAACCAACCGGCGAATGAAATGTGTACTTCAAAGCGCGCCGGTTGTTTGTCATTTCCATTCCCCTTGATATGGAAGTAGGTGCTTCGCATCTAATTATTATATCGCTTGCCAAGTGCACCCACACCCCCTCGTGGGTAGCCGCCAAGAAAGTTGATTTGCAAGAAAGAAGCTTCGGCTGCGGGGGCACCGAGAAAGGGCTTGAAAGTTGACGGTTGACAGTTGACAGGATTCACACCGTTGTTCCCCCTTTCCAAGGGGGTGGTGGCGCTCCAGCCGCCGGGGGTTGTTATAATAAGCATTTTGTCATTTCATTCCTTAAGGGCATGGTAGTAGCGCTTCGCGCCATATATTATGTCTTTTGCCCTTTCCTCGGCGGGTCTAAGGGCCGGCCAGGCCCTTCCAGCATTTCTATGTCTTTGCTTTCTTCATTGCGGATTTCGGAATGCGGATTGCGGATTGAAAACACTTTTCAGTCATCAATCCAAGAAATTACAATCGCGGATTGCAGGATCGGGATAGCGGATTGAAATGTCTGTTGTTAATCGTCAATCTACAATCATCAATCTACGATTAGAATAGTATTACGGCGTCTGCACCTCCGCGCCCCTCGACAATGGCGACTTGGACCCCGATCTCGTCTCACACCGCACGGCGTACCTGATCTGCGATTTTGAAGGCACGCTATTGTCAACAAAGACGGTTTTAGTCACATCAACGGATTGATATTCGCTTACCGCCGCTTTTCCCACGCCCCGGTAGATCACGAACCACGCGTCGTTGACGGGCGCGGACCAGGCCCATTGCAGTTCCACCGCGCGGCTTCCCTTATTGTAAACAGCTTTCAGGTTTTTCACCTCCGGAAGAACGCCGGGATCGTAGGGCCGGCCGCGCATCGCGGGCGACTTTACGGAAGAAAGCCCCCCGCTGTCGTGGACGCTGATTGCGTACAGGCAGGTCACCGCGCGGGTGACTTTGCGGTCGGTCCAGAAAGAATCGCGCGGCGGCAGGGACGCGACAACAACCCATCCCGTGTCCGAGGGTCCCTTGCGCACGATGATCTGCCTGTCGATCATGGCGCTCGGCGAGCGGGCCCATCCCAGCCTTACGGTGGAGTCGGTGACGCTCACGTTGACAATGACCGGAGTGACGGGTTTTATCAGGTGAGGCCGCTTCACTTCGAGAACGGCCGACGGCTTGGAAGGCACGTACCATCTGTTGACCGCCACCAGTTTAAAAAACACGGAGCGGGTGAGGGTTTTCACCGATACGGTGTCAACGTAGGCCGTGTCGCGGATCACTTCGGAGGTTACTTGGGAGAACTCGTGGCGGCGGTCGTTGGCCCACATGAGCCTGTACCCGAGTATGCGCGTACTGTCGGGACTGGCGTGCCAGTGCAGTTTCACCACGCCGGTCGAGTCGATTGCGGCCGAGAGTCCGGTGGGAGGCGCAGGCGGTGTGGAATCGCGGAACACCACGTAGAGCGGCAGGGATGGCGCGATATTGCCGGCCGTGTCGACGGAACTTACAATATAATAGGGTTCGTCGAAATTCGCCGCGGTGTCGACGAACTCGCGGGTTTTTACGGGAAGCAATTTATCGGTTAGCGGATGAAAGAACCGCACGGGATTCTCGCTGCGGGTGACGACAAAGCCATGAAGGTCGGGGGACACCACCGGCATCTCCCACGTCAACTTGACTTTGTGATCGCCGGTCCGTTTCGGCTTGTTGACATGGGGCGGCCCCGGCGGGGTGAGATCGCGTCCGAAGGCCTCGATCTCCACCGGCAATGAAATTTCGGCGAAAGGGGTGACGCCGGCAACCTTGTAACGGTAATGACGGTAGTTTGCGACATTCGTGTCCGAATAATACAGGTTGTCGTCTTTGGACGAACGATTGTGTACATTGACAAGAGGGACAGCGTTCAGGCGCCGGAAGGTCGTGCCGTTGTTGTCAGATCGTTCCACGTAATAGCCCGAGAAATGCTCCGGGAATGAGGTACTCCACGACAGCATGATCCTTCCGTCGCCGCCGTCGGCGGCCAGGCTGCCCGGCCCTTCAACGGGCCGCGCCGCCTGCACGTCGACCAACACCGCGCCGGTATCGAGATGGTACGATGCGTCGCCGGAAACCGCGTACACCCGGTAGATGATCTTCTGCCCCGGTTTTACTGTTCTGTCAACCAGCCGCAGGCCGAGCCCGTCGGCCGCATGGGCGCTGTTGTCCGCGGCGAAGAGCGCGAATCCCCAGCGGTTTTCAAGCTCGTC
>DATFYJ010000344.1:0-2797 GCA_035315105.1 Chitinivibrionales bacterium | reverse complement strand
TGATGTCAAGGATATCCGGAAGAAGATAACCGCAAACACCAAGGGCATTGTGGTGATCAATCCGAACAACCCCACGGGCGCGCTGTACCCGAAGGACGTTTTGCAGGACATCGTCGACCTTGCGCGGGAGCATGCACTCATCGTTTTTTCGGATGAAATCTACGACAAGATCCTCTACGACGGCGCCAAGCATGTGTCAATCGCGACGCTCGCCGACGACGTGCTGTTCATCACCATGAGCGGCCTGTCCAAGGCCTACCGCATCGCGGGGTTCCGCGCGGGCTGGATGGTGGTGTCGGGTAACAAGAAGGATGCCGCCGATTTCATCGAAGGCCTCGACATGCTCTCGTCCATGCGCCTGTGCAGCAACGTGCCCGCACAGTCGATCATCCAGACCGCGCTCGGCGGGTACCAGAGCATCAACGATCTCGTGGCGCCGGGCGGCAGGCTGTATGCGCAGCGCGAGGCGTGCATGAGCGCGCTGGCGAACATGTCGGGCGTGTCGTGCGTGCATCCGAAGGCCGCGTTCTACACATTCCCGAAACTTGACGTTAAGAAATTCAATATTTCCGACGATGTCAAGTTCGCCTACGACCTGCTTCACGACCAGCACGTCCTTGTCGTGCAGGGCACGGGGTTCAACTGGCCCAGGCCCGATCATTTCCGGATTGTCTTCCTGCCGGTGGTCGAGGAGCTTGCGGTTGCGATGGAGCGGATAGGGAAGTTTTTGAAGACTTATAAGCAATGACGATCGCTACTTTTTCTTGCTAATAAATAAACAAGATTTCTTAACGGGGGAGGTTTCCCCCTCGCTTCGGCCGCTTTCGCGTCCTCCGCTACCCCCTCCTGGGTGGCCGCCTTGAAAAAGCGCCTGCGAGATCATACATTGTTGTGGCGGCACTCACGAAGAGTAGTTGAGAAGTTGAGGAGTTGAGAAGTTGACGCATATACGCGTTAACGCGTTTCCGTATTCATGTTTGGGATACCGATTGGCGCTAGGAAGTAATTGACTGAATAGAACTCCGTTGCCGCGCGTTAGGTGGACCGGAGGGTGAGCTAAAGCGAATTGCCGTCTGACCACGGCCCACAGGACCCTTGTGGCAGGCGGCAACGAGGCGAGCAGCCGAGCCCGAAGGGAGACCGACCCCGCGAAGCGGGGGAACGCCCAACCACTTTTTGTCTATTAGCAAATAAAGTTACTATTATCCCCGCAATGTCTTCAGCGCCCCGCCCCAGGCAATGAGCTGGTCGAGCATGGTGTTGACGTACTGCTCGTGCATGGGCGCGGGCTTGAACGTGGTATAGTTCTCGAAGTCGGTGAAGAGCGAGAGCATCACCTGGGCCCGCACCGTGGCCACCTGCAGTTCGGCCAGGTTGAGGCGCAATTGCTCAACGGACCTGGCCCCGCCCATTGATCCGTAACCCACAAAGCCCGCGGCCTTGTTATTCCATTCCTTGTACACGAAATCGAGCGCGTTCTTGAGCGCCGCAGAGGGCCCATGAGAATATTCGGGCGTGACAAAGACAAACGCGTCGAATCCGTCGATCTTCGCGGCCCAGGCCTTGGTATGGGGTTTGGTGTACTGGCCGAGGGACGGGGGCATCGGCTCATCGAGGAGCGGCAGACTAAAATCCTTTATGTCAACGATTTCAAATTCCGCTTCCTTCCGTTTTTTTGCAATGCCGTGCACCCATTGCGCAACGACATCGGCCTTGCGTCCGGGACGGGTGCTGCCAACCACGATAGCGATTTTGAGCATACCTTTTCCTCCTGTTGAATTTGACATTCGTCAATCTACAATCGTCAATCAACAATTGGCTGAGCTTGTCAGCCCTTCCTAAGAACCATGGTTCTTCCCAAAAATACCTTCGGCGATTCAACCGGCACCAACCCCGCGGCTTTTGCCTTGCCTATTGATTCACTGAATTCGCTTCTTGACACATGCATCGGAGGTTCTACCAGGAGGACCTTTCCGCCTGGCTTGAGCAGCGAGGATATTTCCTTCAAATACTTTTCCTGGTCCGGAACCTCGTGATGCATGTAGAAAACAAGAATAAAATTAACCTTGTCCGACACCCCTATTCTGTCTTCCGGGCATTTGTGCAGGGAAATCACCTTTTCAAATTTGCTTCCCGCGATCTTTGCGCGCAGTTTCTCAAGCATGCCGTCCTGCAGGTCGCACGCGATCACCCGGCCCGACGGGCCGACCAGTTCTGCCATTGCAAGCGTAAAAAAGCCCGGACCGCACCCGAAATCCAGGGCCGCCATTCCCTCCTTGACATAAGGCCTCAGAATCTTCTGCGGATTCTGGAGCCATCGTCGGAAAATGTTGTCAAGGCCGCCGGAGAGTTCGACGGGGCAGACGCGGTTTTTGTCGTTCATTGAGATTCCTTATTTGCTGAGTTGCTCATGAGTTGAGCCGCAGATTTATTAAGATACGCTTCGGTTATTGGGTTCGTCCAGATATTTCCGGCGATCGCTTCACGGTGTCAAAATCTTGGTGACGCTGGTCACCTTGAATCCCGCTCGCGGCATTTTTTGGATTGTCTGGTTCTTCAGCTTTGTTCCGAAGCCAAGAGCGCGGCGTGGTTAGACAAGCTCACCACAGGATCCCTGATTTGACAATTGTGGACGGAAATGTCTATATTTTCCCTTGAGGACGTTCAAGATGTGGACGACGGCGACGCTTCGAAGTGCCCGAAGGGGTAAAGCGGAAAACCGGGGGAAAGTGAGCTTCTGTAAAGGAACTCTCTTTATACGCCCACGCGCTCGCGAAAAATCAAACTTCCTATCAGT
>DATFYJ010000343.1:0-3419 GCA_035315105.1 Chitinivibrionales bacterium | reverse complement strand
AACGTTGCTGTATTCTACCTGGGGGGGAGGCGGGGTCACGAGCTTCTCATAGCCGGTGTTGAGTGAATAGTTGTCGGACCCGGCCACGGCAATCGTCGGCAGCATGCCCGCATTGCCGGGCGTGTTGTTTACTTTCGCAATCTCGGCGTCGTTGCGCGCCACCAAAATGTCGTAGTTGTTCTTGAGCGCGATGCTCACCGCCTCGTCGGCGGTGAGCAGGGGCTGTGCATCTGCGACGGCGGCGCACCATGCGGCCAGGAGAAACGGGATGAAAAGTTTGTTCTTCATCGTCAACATCTATGCGGGCTGTTTCGGTTGAGTGGCAGCGGCGCCCGGAACCTCTTTCCGGTCTTTCGACATCATCGTATACATCACGGGAATAACGAACAGTGTTAGGATGAGCGCGAACAGCAGTCCGCCGTCCACCACCACGCCGAGCGGTTTTCTGCTTTCCGCGCCCATCCCGAGCCCGAGCGTGATAGGGAGCGCGCCGAATATGGTCGCCAGCGATGTCATGAGGATCGGCCTCAGCCGCGCGGCCGCAGCCTCCATGGTCGCATCGAGCTTGGGTAACCCCGCTTTGCGTTTCTGATTTGCAAACTCGACGATAAGGATGCCGTTTTTCGTGACAAGGCCGATGAGCATGATCATGCCGATTTCCGAGAAAATATTAAGGGTCATGCCGAACAGGCCGAGCGACAGCATGGCGCCCGCGATGGCAAGCGGCACGGTGAGCATGATGATGAACGGCTCGCGGAAACTCTCGAACTGAAAGGCGAGGATGAGATAGATAAACAGGAGCGCGAGCACCAGCGCGAACAACGTGTTGGAACTGCTCTCGGCAAAGTCCCGGGAGGGGCCGGAGAGCTCGGTGTGAAAAGACCCGTCCAGCATCTTTTTAGCAATCCTCCGCATCGCCACAATGCCCTCGCCGAGCGCCTTTCCCTGCGCGAGCGTTGCCGACACCGTTGCCGACTTGTAACGGTTATAATGGTACAGCGTGGGCGGGCTGCTGTTTTCCGTCATGCTGACGAGATTATCAAGCTGGATGAGATTGCCTGCATTGTTTCGGACATACAAAGATGTGATATCTGCCGGTTTGTCTCGGTCCGACCGTTCCACCTGGCCGATTACCTCGTATTGTTTCCCGTTACGCAAGTAATACTCGTACAAGCGTCCGCTCAGGGCGTAGTCGAGCGTCGTTGAAACGTCTACCACGTTGACGCCAAGGTCGGTTGCCTTGAGCCGGTTGATGGTAAGGTCCACTTCGGGTTTATTGAATTTAAGGTCAACGTCGATGCTGCCGAACACCGGATCGCTGCGCGCTTCGTCGAGGAATTTGGGGAGGGCCTCCTGCAGCTTGCCAAAGTCAAGGTTCTGTACGACGAATTGCACGGGCAATTGCCGTCCGGCGGAAAGCGACGTGGATATGGTCTGCTCCTGGATCGGAATCACACGGGCGGCCGGGAACCGTTTGTACATTTTTGAGAGCCTGTCGTATATCTGCTGCTGGGTGGCTTTGCGCTCGTTAGGCTCCACAAGGAACGTCTGGACAGCCCCGGTATTGGTGGCGCCGCCGCCCAAACCTGCACCGGCGAAAAGCAGCCGTGCCTCGGCAATGCTGTCCATTTCCAGCTGCGCAACGCGATCCACGAGGTTCTGTGTGTAATCGAAGCTGGTGCCTTCGGGAAGGGTGATGTTCGCGCGGATGAGGCTGTGGTCTTCCAGCGGCGCAAGTTCGGATTTGAGCGTTGTGATAAAGAGGACGATAAGCCCGAGGCATACCCCGAGGATCACGAACGACAGCCATTTGCGCCTCATGAAAACAGCAAGGATCCTCCGGTAGGTCGCATCCATTCCGGTAAAGAACGGCTCGGTAGATTTGTAAAAGTTCGAATGCTGCGCGTTGATCCTTCCCAGCTTGAGATTGAGCACCGGCGTAAGCGTAAGCGCCACGAACGCGGACACGAGCACCGCGCCGGCCAGCACGATGCCGAATTCGCGGAACAGCCTGCCGGTAAAACCCTGCAGGAAAATAACAGGGATGAAAACGACCGCAAGGGTCATCGACGTGGCGATGACGACAAAAAACACTTCGCGCGTCCCCTGTATGCAGGCGTCCCAGATCCCCATGCCCCGCTCGATTTTCTTGTAGATGTTTTCCGTGACCACAATGCCGTCATCGACCACGAGCCCGGTGGCAAGCACAATGGCAAGCAGGGTAAGCACGTTGATGGAGAACCCGAACACATACATGATGAAGAACGCGCTGATGAGCGATACGGGAATGTCGAGAAGCGGCCGCAATGCCAGCACCCAGTTCCTGAAAAACAGGAACACGATCAGGATCACCAGAAAGAGCGCGATGCCGATCGTCATTCTCACATCACTCACCGAAGCCCGCACGAATTTCGACTTGTCGTATCCGATGTCAACTCTGAGCCCGGGGGGAAGGTTCTTTTTTATTTCGTCGAACCGTTTATAGAATTCATCTGCGACCTGAATGGTATTTGCGCCCGGCAGCGGCAGAAGCGCAACGAAAATTCCATCAGCGCCGTTAAACTTGATGCCGGTCTCGGGATTTTCCGGGCCGAGCATTGCCTCGCCGATATCCTTGAAACGGACCACCTGATCGTTTGTCTGCCGGATTATAAGATTGTTGAAATCCTCTTCCGTCACGAGAAGGCCGAAGGTCTTGACAATGAGTTCCGTGGATTTGCCGGTGAGCTTTCCGCTCGGCAGCTCGATATTCTCCTTTGCCAATACCGCGTTGACGTCCTGGGGAGAAACGTTGTACGCCGCCATCTTGTCCGGGTTGAGCCACAACCGCATGGCCGGCCGCTTCTGGCCGAAGAGCTGGACGGAACTCAGGCCCGGAATGGTCTGCAGCTTTTCCTGCAGGATATTTTCGGCATAATCGCTGAGCTCCAGCGCATTCATAGTAGTGCTCTGCACCGAAACAACAATGATAGGGTCGCTGTTGGCATCAGCCTTGGTGACAATAGGCGGCGCGTCGATATCCACCGGGAGATTGCGGGCCGCCTGGGAAACCTTGTCGCGCACGTCGTTTGCCGCCTTTTCCAGGTCCGCGCCCACATTGAACTCAACGGTGATGTTGCAGCTGCCCGTTGCCGAAGAGGAAGAAATCGATTTTATTCCCTCAATGCCGTTGATTGCCTTTTCGAGCGGTTCAGTTATTCTCGATTCGATGATATCGGAGTTGGCGCCTGTGTAATTCGTTCGCACATTAATCACGGGCGGGTCAATGGCGGGATAGAGCCGGATGCCCAGGAAATTGAAGCCCACCGCGCCAAGAAGCACGATCACCAGGCTCATCACGATCGAGGCGACGGGACGGTGGAGAGAGAATTCGGAAAGGGTCATAAATTACTACTGCGCTACTTTCGAGAATTTAAGGT
>DATFYJ010000342.1:0-4482 GCA_035315105.1 Chitinivibrionales bacterium | reverse complement strand
TGACAAGCGGTATATTTTCGCGCCTTTTCGAAGCGGACGACCAATCGGCCGGAAACAACGCAGCAGGCGTTTCCGGCCGACTGCCGTCGGCATGCGGAACCATATTTTCGCGTTCACACGGAAATCGCTCAATACGTGCGGTACTAACTGCTCTTCAGAAAGGGACAGCTATGGGAGGGAAAGACTGGATTCGCAATCTTGTTCTTGGGCTTTTGGCAAGCGCCGCGCTCTGTGTTGCGCAGGAGGCAGATTCGGCAAACAACGACCAGCCGTCACCGGTCGCTCAGTCTAATCCGCAGTCGCAGGCAACTGCTAGGGCAGAGGGTTCTCAGGCACGGCCCATTGCGGCGGAAAGTCCCCTGCGCAACAGCCTGTCGTTGTTCTTTGCGCTCGATGAAGGAGAGATCGAGCATGGGGTGGAGAACGAAAACAGCTCCGCCAACCCGGTCGACCACATGTGGCAGCAGAGCTTGTGCTTCGACCTCACCAATGATGTGGTGTACAAGGAAAGGCTCAGGCTGGTGGTGAGCATGGAGTGCCAACTTTCGTTTTCCGCAATGCAACTGAATAATTTCCCAGCCACTCTAAGTCCGGCTTTCTCCTTTTACCCGAACGATGTCGAACTCAATTACGCCATCGGAGGGTCGCCCGGCAAACCATGGCTTAATGTAGCCGCCGGCTATTTTCCGTTCAAGTACAACCCGGACGCAAAGCACCTCGGCGAATATTTGCTTCGCTGTTCCGCGTATCCCACCTTTATTGTCACCAACAATGAATTTCCCATGACACGCGAGCTCGGCTTCCACGTGTTCGGCAATTCCGATTGGCTCATAAATCCAGCCATCGACCGCATTAAATGGGACCTGATGCTCACCAGCGAAACCCACGACTGGCCCACCCAGGACTGGACCATAACCGGGATTCTTTCCAATAATCTCTTTAATTTCTTTGACATTGGCGCCGGTGTATCATTCCAGAGAATTATTCCCATCAATGACACCGTCACGACTCCCCGCGGCAAGGCGGTATTTACGTCCGGCCATATTACCAGCAGTTTTCTTGATGCCAACGGCGACACTGCCTATTTCACCTTCAAATCCACCAAGATCATGGGCCGGGCATCAATTTACCCGCAACGGTTCATTCCGCAATTCAAGATTCCGTTTGGCCCGGTCTTTGGAGACAAGCCGTTCTTTGGACCAGAGGACCTCAAGATTTACGGCGAAGCGGCAATTCTCGGGTTGGACAACCAGACCGTCTATTTCGACAGCGCAATCGCCCCTGGAGACACGGTTCTCATGAAGGCACCCGAAGTCAATCAGTACTACGATTCGCTCGTGGACAGAATTCCTTATATGATCGGCATAAATCTGCCCACCAACCCTCTCCTGAGCTATGGTATTCTCGCCTGGGTGCTCGGCAAATGGCTCCAGGATGAAACCGGCGACGGCATTGCCAATATGCGATTCGGATCGGCCAACATTCCCCTGGGCGTTCTCACCATTCCGGTGGCGCTTGCCTGCGGGCCGTTGCAGCACTATTGTGGATTGGATTTCTCCCTCGACCAGATTTCGCTGGAATTCGAACATTACAGCAACCGGTTTCCCAACAGCGATTATAACGCAATCAACTTCATCCCGGCGGGGCTTATCCCGACCCCGCGGGCTACGGTTTTCGTTAAAAACCCGAGCGATATAAAATATGCGTTGACATTCAAGAAGTCATTCGCGGACCAGCGGTTCGCGGTTTCCGGCCTCATTGGACGGGACCACATGCGCCCGCCGTTTCTCGGCCCGGCCGCCCAGGGTGACTGCGACGATGAGCTGCAGGCAAGAAATCAATGGTGGTGGACGCTCAGACTGTCGGCCAATTTTTAACCGGGATTGTCCGAAAAAGAATCTGATGAGCCTGATTCCAACTACGAAGGAATTGCTTTGATGAACATCGAGTTGACAATTCCGGAATCCGACAAGCGCTCCGACAACGCGAACCGCTGCAGCGGGGCGGGCCGGCTGTTTCATTCAGGAGGGGAAAAAATGATAGCGAGGATATGTCTGGCAATGCTCGCGGGGGCATGCCTGAGTCTCGCAGACAATAGATTCGGCGGGAAGGGGATTCTCCGGTTCCGCGGCCCAGACAAGACCCGAAAGCGGCATAGGGCTTTTGCAGCTGATTCAGCCGCAGTCCACGTGGGAAAAAACGGGCTTTACGTACCGCGAAAACCTGTTCCTCTGCCTGGACGAAGGCGAGGCGGAACAGGGCATGTACGATCACCCGATTGCGCCGGACACCGCCGGGTACACCAGGCTGGATCATGTCTGGCTCCAGGATATGGTATTCCACCTCACCGAGGACGTTACCTACAAAGAGCGGCTTCGCCTCATCATGAGCGTCGAAGCGGAATTGAATTTTTCCATGGTTCACCGGCTTGAGTACCCCAGCACGCTGATACCGGCATTTACTTTTTATCCGAATGACATGGAATTGCAGTATTCGGTGGGCGGCACTGTTGCGCGTCCCTGGTTTACGGTGGCGGCGGGGTACTTTCCCTTCAAATACAATCCGGACGCCAAAAACCTTGGTGAGTTTCTGCTCAGATGCGGCGCCTACCCTACCATCATTCAAACAACGCCATTCTTCCCCATGACAAGGGAACTCGGGCTGCATGTGTCAAGCAGTTCCGATTGGTTCATGAATCCCGCAATAGACCGCGTTCAATTGGACCTGATGCTCACGAGCGAGACGCACGACTGGCCCGTTCAGGATTTTACGCTCACCGGAATCCTATCGAACAACCTTTTTAACATTCTGGACCTGGGAGCCGGCGTTTCTTTTCAAAGGCTGATGTCGGTCAACGAGTTGCTTACAACCCCCCATACAGGGGATAGTGTTTCATATCTTGACCAGAACGCGCAGACACAATACTATACATTTGCATCCACCAAAATCATGGGTCGCGCCGCAATCAGTCCTCTCAGGTTCGTACCGCAATTCAAGATTCCGCCTTCCTTTATTTTCGGCGAGCATTCGTTCTTCGGAAAGCAGGATCTCAAGGTTTACGGTGAGATCGCGGTCCTCGGCACGCAAGACTATGTGAAATACTGGTCTTTTGCCCGGGTAGGCTCCATAGACCCGAACACGGGCGACTCCGTTTACACAAACGTGCCTGGAACCGGAACGCCGCTGCCCGATTCCCTCAACTTTTATAATAATATCAAAGACAGAATGCCCATGATGCTGGGCATTGATTTGCCCACAACCCCGCTGCTGGCCTATGGCGTTCTTCCTTTTATCCTCACCAAATGGCTCTACGATGAAACAGGTTCGGACATCCGGCAGCTTGCATGGGTGACGCTCGTTCCCGCGCTCGCGAGCGGCGTGGCCGAGCATTTCCTGGGCTGGGACATGGGGCTCGACGAGCTATCCTTAGAATTCGAATGGTTCAGCCAGAAATATACCAACAGCGACAGGAATCAAATTAACCCGGAGGATGGGGGAGGTCATGGCGGCATACCGATACCCTATACCAACGACACATGGAATGCGGCCAATTTGGGCAAGGCGGAACCGACAAAGTATTCCTTGTATTTCAAGAAGGCGTTCCTCGACAGATTCGCGGTTTCCGGCATTGTTGGGCGGGACCATATGCGTCCGGCATCCATTGGCGTTCCGCCATCCATCCAGCAGACCGACGATTTTCTCAAGACCAGGCAGAACTGGTACTGGATGCTCAGACTGTCGTCGAATTTCTGACCGGAACAAACCTTGCGCCGGGAAGCGACCTAGCGGACCGGTGCACCCGTGCGATAATTCAAAGGCCGGCAACAATCAGCCGGCCTTTTTTATTTTCAGCGTGTGCGGCGGATCATTCGCGCACGCGGCACTCATTTATTATTTTGTAACGGGGAAACACTCAGGCCACAAAATTCCGTTTCCGGAATAGTCACGAAAGGATCCTTTCGATCGTGGATAGAAAAGCCATAACCGTTAGGGCTCAAGAATACGTTCGGCTCGAACAAGACCCTTTCTTTCGGAAACAGGTGGAAGACCTCCTTGCGAAAAAGGACTTTGTTGAGCTTTCGGATCGTTTCTACACCGACCTCGAGTTCGGCACCGGCGGCATTCGCGGCGTGATCGGCGGCGGGTACAACCGGCTCAACTCGCTTGTCATACGCAAAACCACGCAGGGACTTGCCAACTACATCAAGAAAGCCGTTGCACCGGACAAGGCTTCGGTCGCCATCGCTTACGATTCCCGCAACTATTCCGACGTGTTCGCGCTCGATGCGGCGCTGGTGCTGGCGGGCAACGGCATCAAGGCGTATCTGTACACGTCGCTCCGGTCAACGCCGCAGCTGTCCTTTACGGTGCGAAGGCTCGGGGCAACGGCCGGCATCGTGGTCACGGCGAGCCACAATCCGGCCGAGTACAACGGTTACAAAGTGTACTGGAGCGACGGCGGGCAGATTGTTCCACCGCACG
>DATFYJ010000341.1:0-4844 GCA_035315105.1 Chitinivibrionales bacterium | reverse complement strand
TCCGCAACATCGACACGGCCAACGGCATCCGCCCCGCCTTCATGCTTGACAAAATAAGAACGGACATGATCCTTCCCCTCAAGCGGGCGTTTGCCGGCCCCGTGGTGCTGGGAGGGGCGACGGCAGGCATCAACGGCCCGGAGCTGCTTTCGTATTTCGACTGCGAGTATGCCGTGCAGGGCGACGGCGAAAGCGCGATGCGCGCGTTTGCGCAGCGCATGCAGGCGGGACAGAGCCCAAGCGGCCTGCCGGGCCTTGTTATACGGCGCAACGGCGCGGTGATTGAAGCCAACGCCCCGGATTTCGCCGACAACCTCGACAGCCTTCCCTTGGCGCGGCCGCAGCGATACCTCAACCTCGGCCTTTACAAACTGTACAATACGCCGTTTTCCGTCCAGACCAAGCGCGGCTGCGCGCTTTCGTGCACCTATTGCACCTACAACCGCATCGAAGGCCGCGCCTACCGCCTTCGCTCTCCCGTGGCCGTTGCGGACGAAATCGAGGATTTCGTGAAAGCCACGGATATTCGCGTCGTGGAAATCGTCGACAGCACCTTCAACGTGCCGCTCGATCATGCAAAGGCGGTGCTCGGGGAAATAATTTCCCGCAACCTGAAACTGCGCCTGTTGACCATGGGGCTCAATCCGCGTTGTATGGATAACGAACTTGCCGGGCTTTTGAAAAGGGCCGGGTTCATCGAGGTCTGCTTCGGCATTGAGGCAATGAGCGGGCCCATGCTGAAATCTCTTGCAAAGAATTTCACCGTGGACGACATCAAGGCTGCCGCGCTAATAATCCATAAAATCCGTATACCCGTAATGTGGTACCTCCTTATCGGCGCGCCGGGCGAAACCATGGAAACCGTCCGGGAGACGTTCACAAACATTTCCCGCACCGCTTCCCCGCTCGATCTTGTCAGCATCGGCGTCGGCATCCGCGTTTACAACGGCGCGCCCATCGCGGAAACGTGGACGGCCGAAAACAAGCGGTCCCCGGATGACAACTTCCTTCGTCCCGTTGCCTATCAGCCCGCACGGCTCACCTTGAAGAAACTCAAGGCGCTCGCTTCGGTCGCCGTTGCGTGGCACCACAATTTTTTCATGTTCGACGAAGGCGCGTTCATCCTTCTGCCGGTGCGGCTTGTGATGAGCGTGTTTTCCCCCCGACAGCCGCTGTGGCGGGGGTATGTGGTGATGAGGCTGTTTGAAAAATATTCGGGGGTGTTTTTAGTAAGGGCGCTGGTTGCGTGGGTGATGTGGAGGCTTTCGATGGGCAAGCGGCACGGCTGAGAAATTTGCAAGAGCGTCCCGCTCCGCGCCGCTTGGCATACCGTCACGCCCATCCGTCTCTTGACAAGAGGCTATGAGGTGCCCGGCATTCCCTCCTTACATGCCCACCCTGGTGGGTTCGCCCGGCTGCAACGATTTGCATTTTCCGTTTCTCGCATCAGTTATTTTAGGAAAGGAGAAAATTTCTCCATTGTCAGGTAAGGCTTTGTTTTATTTTCGCGGGGGCACCGTTTCCACGGTGAAATATGCGTATGGAACAGAACAGCGAGTCAGCCGTCTCCGGCAAGGAGATGGAAGAAACAATCAAGGCTGAAATCGACGAGATTGAAAAGTATAAATGGTATCTCGGCGAACGCATCGGCCACGATCCCCTGACCGACCGCTCAATGAACGACATCTGCAACGAGTGGATCGAGAAGCACTCTCAGGCCTTCCGGAAGTACTGGGATGAGGTGAAGAAGAACCTGTGCTCATGAAGTAGTCCTCAAGATCGCACCCGCGACACCTACCGGGAACGACCGCTGATTAAGTAATTAATATAAGAAAGGGCATCCTCGCATTTTTACGAGGATGCCCTTCCGCATAGTGGCGGAGGAAGAGGGACTCGAACCCCCAAGCCATTACTGGCAACGGTTTTCAAGACCGTCGGATTACCATTATCCTATTCCTCCTGCGATGCAGAAAAATACGTTTGACAATGCCGGATTGCAATGGGTCCCGCGCGCGGGCGGCGGCTTTGAGGAGACCGGCACTAATAAGAAGAACAGGATTTGCGACCCGTGCTGCAGGTCAGCCGGTGGAATATTGCAGACTGCAGAGTCTTCAGGAATGCCTCAGAACGCGATAAATGTATTATTTTATAGGTAACGCGGGGATCACAGCGGCATTGATCGCCACGTGTAGGCATTGCCGGGGGGCACCGTTTACGCGGTGAATAGAGATATGGAACAGAACAGCGACTCTGCCGTCTCCGGCAAGGAGATGGAAGAAACGATCAAAGCGGAAATCGACGAGATTGAAAAATACAAGTGGTATCTCGGCGAACGCATCGGACACGATCCCCTGAACGACCGCTCCATGAACGAAATCTGCAAGGAGTGGATCGAGAAGCACGCACAGGCTTTCCGGAAGCACTGGGAAGACGTGAAGAAGAACAGGTGCTCCTGATTTAATCCTCATTAATAGGCCCTTGCCCTTCCGACCCTCTCGATCCTTCAACGCACCTGCGGGCTCTTAGTCCGTTTGTTTCTCAAAAAAAGAACTTGACACATCCCCGATTTTTCGTTATATTATAAATAAGTTTATAATATAAACTACTTTATAACATCATTGTGGAGGTCTTATGGATACGCTGTCAAAAGACCAGATAGACCAGCTGGCCCAGGACATTTCATTCGTGAAAAAAGCCATTGAGAAAAGCTCGTCCATCCTCAGACAGATTGACTTCCGCTCGTCGCTGCGGCTTGCCGCGCTTCTTGCGGGAATTTCGGTGTTTGCGTTCTGCGGGCTTTTCTATTTCTTGATAGGGCATTTTGGCGGCTTCGCGGCCATCCCCGCGTCGGTAAAAGCGGTCGCCTTTTGCGCCGCCGCACTCGATCTCTCGGTGCTGGGCATTCTCAAAAACATGGGCGTCCTGAAGTCTGCTCGTGCCTTTGACCCAGGTATTTCGCTGTTCCGCCTCATTCGTGAATACTACTCTGAGAGGGTGTATCATCATTTTATTCCCGTGGGCGGTGTCTTCGTCTTCTCCGCGATTTACGCCGCTGCAACGGGCAATTCCCGGTTCCTCATTCCCATTCTTTCAATAGGCGCCGGACTCATCTGTAATAACTTTGACGCATGGCTCAGGATCGATGAATTCTTGTTTACCGGCTATTGGTTCATAATAGCCGGATGCATCTTGATGGCCTTTAATTCCGTGTCGCCGCTTCTTGGACTGTGTCTTACTTTGGGATGCGGGCTCCTGCTTTTGGCGGGAATCTGGTACCTGCCGCAAAAGAAACGGACGGAGGCATAGCAACGTGGACCCCGATTTCGGCTCGCTTGCACGCGACAGGATCATCCATGAGCGGGCACGGCTACTCATTCTTTCCTATCTGGCAAGCAGCGACGCGAAAGCGGTGGCGTTCGGCGAAATCCGCGACAAGCTGGAATTTACAGCAGGGAACCTGTCGGTCCAGCTCAAAACACTTGAGGAGGCCGGCTACATTGCCATCACAAAGGAATTCCGCGACAACAAGCCGCTTACGCAGGCAAGGATCACGGCAAAAGGCAGCGCGGCGCTCAACCACTATATGGAAGAGATGGACGGATTGATAAAACGGTTGAAGAAAAGATAACTCACCCCCTTCTCCCCTCTCTTGTGCCCCTTCGGGCATCCCTGAAGAGGGACAAGAGAGGGGAAACCGAGCGAAGCGAGGAGGGGTGAGTTCAAAGGGTAGAACAAATGGAAAACATCATAGAAACGAAAAATCTGACTAAACATTTCGGCACGTTCAAAGCGGCGGACGATATTTCCCTCAGCGTCAAGAAAGGGGAAATATTCGGATTTCTGGGCCTGAACGGTGCGGGAAAGACGACGACCATCCGAATGCTGCTCGGCATGATCCGGCCTACGTCGGGCGAATCGTTTCTCAATGGTCAACGGGTTTATGCAAACAATTGTGCACTTTGGAAACACGTCGGCTCTCTTGTCGAAATACCCTATTCCCATCCGGAGCTCACGGTTTACGAGAACCTGGAAATAATCCGCCGGTTGCGCTTCATTGCCGATGCCGGGGCAATAGAAAGGGTCATGGAAAAACTTCACCTGGGACAGTACAGCGACCGAAAGGCAAAGCACCTTTCCCTTGGAAACGCCCAGAGACTGGGCCTTGCAAAGGCCATCATTCACGATCCTGATATTCTCATCCTCGATGAACCGGCGAATGGATTGGACCCTGCCGGTATTGTTGAAATCCGGGAGCTCATTCTTGACCTTGCGAACAATCACGGCACAACGGTCTTTATTTCCAGCCATATTCTGGGGGAAATCTCCAAATTCGCCACACGTATCGGAATCATTCACGAAGGCAGGCTTATACAGGAATTGAACACGGACACGCTGGAAACCCTGAGAAAAAAGAGACTCCTGGTTGACGTTCGTGACAGGGAGCGTACCGTGTCTTTTCTTGTAAAACAAGGCTTCGAGGTGACAGCTGTCGATGATGACCTTCTCGAAATCATCGGTAAGGATTCGCTCGACTGCCCGGAGAAAGTGAATGCCCTGCTTGTCAATTCCGGAAATTCACCGGCAATGCTGAAGGTAGAAGTGGAAGATTTGGAAACATATTTCTTGCGGACAATCGGGAAGAACTGAGGAAGGCATGAACGGATTTTCAGCGGCTCTGTGGGCCGAAGTCCTTAAAGTCCGAAGATCCCGGATGTTCGTGATAACAATCTTGGCCTTCGCCTTTATTGCCGTTATGATGGGATTACTGATGTATGTCGCGCAGCATCCCGAAATTGCAGGAAGGTCCGCGACCGTGAGCGCGAAATTACCCGTTCTGGGAAATG
>DATFYJ010000340.1:0-4067 GCA_035315105.1 Chitinivibrionales bacterium | reverse complement strand
CACGTTCACGGTCCTGTTCTATCCTTTGTACGGTTGGATCCGCGGGATGCTGCACGGCAACCGCGTGCTCAGCTCAGTCTGCTGCTGTGTGGTTCTGGTACTGGGAATCCTGGTCCCGCTGTACGGCGGCGTGGTCGTGGTGGGCAGTCAGGCCGTCGATTTCGTGCGTGAAGCGCAGCCGCAGGTTCATGAAGCGGTCCGCGTGGTGAAAAACGGCGTCCTGCGCATGCCGCAGGCCGCACGCCTGCTGCAGCGCCTGCAGCTCCTCAACGTGGACTGGAAAACGCCGCTCAACAATTCCGCCGCCTCGCTCGGCGCAACATTGACAAAAGCAATTGCCCGCACGTCGGCAGGGATGTTCGAGCTTGTCTTTGTCCTCGTGACCATGCTGTTCATCATGTTCTATCTGTTCGTCGACGGCGAGCGCATCACCCACAGGTTGCGGCGCATCAGTCCGCTTCCGCACCGGTACGAGGACGTGATCTTCAAACGGTTCGTGCTGGTGTCCCGCGCCACGGTGCGGGGGACCATCATCATCGGCCTTGTTCAGGGAATTTTGGGCGCGCTAACGCTGTTGGTCTTCGGCGTCAAGTCGTGGCTGGTGTGGGGGATGGTGATGGTGATCATGTCCATCCTCCCGCTCCTCGGCGCATGGATGGTGCTCGTGCCGGCCGGGATCGTCCAGATGGTCCTGGGACATCCCTGGCACGGCGCGGGAATAATCCTTTTCGGCGTGGTCGCGGTCTCGATCATCGACAACTTCATCCGCCCGCGCGTGGTGGGCCAGGACGCAAAGTTGCACGACCTGCTCGTGTTCTTCTCCACCATCGGCGGCATCGGCGTGTTCGGCCCCATGGGATTTATTGTGGGCCCGGTGATCGCCGCGCTGTTCATGGCGGTGGTCGAGATTTACGGATCGGAATTCGGGCGGCACTACCATGAGGAGCTGCTTGCAGCTGAAGGTGCGCCGTCGGAGGGGAATTCCACCGGGGCCGGATGATCCGGCGTCGACCACCGCAGTAGTTTCCTTTTCGCGATTTTCACCCCTGCGATCCCGGGCTGGCGAGCACTCTTTTCAAACAGGACTACGTGATGGCCCTGCTGATCATCGCTGTTTTCATCACAGGCTACCTCTTCATCGCTCTGGAGCATTTCCTCAAAATCAACAAGTCGGCAACGGCGGTTCTCAAGTGACGGTTACTTGCACATGACCATTTTTTAGACTATATTATGGTCACAGGGAGGTTCCATGAAACTCAGCGAAGCCGTCAAACCGATAAGTTATCTCAAGGCCCATGCCTCGGAAATCGTCAATGGCATTTCGGATTCCCATCAACCGCTTGTCATCACCCAGCGGGGCGAGGCCAAAGCGGTGTTGCAGGACGTTGTGAGTTATGAGCAGACGCAGGAAAGTCTTGCGCTGCTGAAAATCGTTGCGATGAGCACAGCCAATCTTGAGAAGGGTCATTACAAGCCGATGAAGAAAGCGTTTTCCGACCTGGCTGAAAGAATAAAAAGATCCGCATGAAATATCAGGTTTATTTGGTTTCGGACGCCGAGGAAGACATTTTCGGGATATTTTCCTACATTGCCTCCAACGATTCAGTGGAACGCGCCACGTATGTCTATGACCGGCTGAGGGAAACCTGTTCGACCCTGGAATTTTTCCCGCACCGGGGCCATGCCCCCGCGGAATTGGAAAGAATCGGTGTTGATAATTTCCTCCAGATACATTTCAAACCATACCGGCTTATCTATTCCGTTTCCGGAAACAAGGTGTTTGTTCATTGCATTCTTGACGGACGTCGAAACCTGCAGGACTTGCTGCATCGTCGGCTGGTCCGGTAAATGTTGAGGGTTAGAAAGCCCATTTTCTTATCTTTCTTCCAATCACAGCCTCAACCTTTGAAGAATCCAATTGCACATTGCCGATCCTCGGCGGGCCCTCAACGTCATCGTATCTTGACAATTTCCTGAGCGCCTCTTTCTTGTAGTTTCCTTTTTCAAGGATGCGTTTTCCGATGTCGTAAAGGCTTATTGGGTTCGGGCCGCCCAGGTGGAACAGTCCCTGCGCCTCCTTGTCAAGCAGCTCAAGCACGACATCGGCAAGCTCGGCGCAATTGATGCAGCTTCGCCACTCATCGTGGAACAGCGACATGGGGAGCCCGCGTTTGAGCCTGCCCTCGATGAAATCAACCGCGCCTTTTTCGCCCTGGATCGATTCGCCCATAGGAAGCCCCAGCCGCACAATGCACCGGCGCGGGGCGCGGCGGATTTCCTGTTCGGCAAGTACATACGTTTGGCCGACAACGCTCACCGGGTCCGGGTCGTCCTGCTCCGTATATCCGCTGGCTAAGGGATTGTGGCCGGAGAACACGAGGTCTGCGCTGAAATACATGATGTAACAGTCCGCTGAAAAAACATCCACGATGTTCTTTGCACCGTTCACATTAATGTCATGTGCGTATTTGGGGCGTTCCTCGCATATATCAAGGTCGCACACGCCCGCGGCGTGGAGAACATGCGTGGGCCGGAACGAATCGTTGATTGCCGAAAGAGCGTCGGCGTCGGTCATGCACACCGAGGTGACGCTGTCGTCGTCGGGAACGGTCATCTGCGGCGGACGGATACCGAAAAGGCGGCCGGGAGGCAGGATGGCTTTCAGCTTTTTGTAAATGGGCCAGCCGTGGATGGAGGTGACGCCGGTGATGAGGATGCGGGAGCGAGAGTTCAATAGTGGAAAATCCAAATTCATTGTGCCGTTTCGGTTTCATGCTGATTCATGCAGTGTTTTCGCGGCCCTGCGGCACACGCTCTGATCACCACGTCTCCTTTTTCCCCTCCGCAAAATCCTGCTCTATATCTGGATCCTCCGGCGCCAGTTTGCGTGCACGATTGACATGAAGCATATACGCACTGCGATTGCGCCTCAACTTTGCCACCCGCGCCAAGCCCAGCTCCGCGTGCGCATGCCGGGGATTCGCCTTGAGCGTGCGCTGGTAAAACAGCTCCGCCCAGTAGGGCTGGCCGTTTTCGAGGTGGGTTTCCGCCCGTTCGAATAGTGCCTCCTGGTACGAGGGGGCGATTGAGCCTATTTCCTTGTACACGTCGATGGCGGGCAGGTATTTCTGCTGCGCCCGTAGAACCCTGCAAAGAAGCATTAGTCCCGGCACATAGTCGGGCCGGGTGGCGCGCAGATCTTCAAGAGCATTCTGGGCCTCCGCGAATTTGTTGTTTTCGAAAAGCAATTCAGCATAGGCGGTAAGCGTGACGGTGTCGCGCCGCAGATCGAGCATCTTCTTGTATTCGCTCAAAAGGGTGTCGGTGCGGCCGGTCCTGCGAAGCAGCTCGATGAGCCGCTCGCGTACCGCAATGTCCTTGGGCGCGCCGGCCTCGGCGCGCTGGAGCACCGCAATCGCGGAGTCGGGCTTTCCCGTTGCGGCATACCCCTGTGCAAGGGCCTTGAGCACGGCGGGATCGGCCGAGGCTGCCTTCCCTGCCGCTTCAAGCTTTTCGATCGCCTCGCCGGTATTCCCCTTTCGCAACATGAGCTCCCCGATGCGCGCAGTGGCCTGCGCATCCTGCGGGTCCGCCGAGATGCACACCTGCAGGGCGGTGAGCTCGTCGTCGGGCCTTGCGAGCTTCCCGTATACCGCGGCAAGCGCCTTCCAGACATCGGGCACCGTGTCGGCAAGCGCGGCAGCTTTCTTCAACAACTCCAGTGCACGGCCCTGCGTTGCGCCGTCCGTGGAAAGCAGGGTCCCGCTGCGCAGGTAACTGCGAAAGTCTCCGGGATACTTCTTCATGCACTGGTCGTACAGCGCCATCGCGGCTTTTGCGGAAGTCTTCTCTTTAAGCAAGGCACGGAAGTAGGCAACGGTGGCTGCCTGGCGCCGGGGCGATTGCGCGTATCGTTCCACCCAATAACGCATCTTTGTGTAGTCGTTGGTCCATGCGAGCGAATTCAATAGCATTTCCACCAGCGCCGTCCACCGAGGCGAACGCGGAGCATTTGCGGCAGCGCAGGCGAGTAGGGGCGCGGCTTTCGCATACTCCTTGAGCCGGTA
>DATFYJ010000339.1:0-2959 GCA_035315105.1 Chitinivibrionales bacterium | reverse complement strand
CGGCCCGGGCGGATTCCCTCGCCGACAAGTGCGCAGACCTCCGCATTTTCGCCGACGACGAGGGAAAAATGAACCGTTCCCTTGTCGACACCGGCGGCGGCGCGCTTATCGTTTCCCAGTTCACCCTTTCCGGCGATTGCGCAAAAGGCAGGCGGCCCAGCTTTACCGATGCGGCAGGCCCGGAAAAGGGCAACGAGTTGTATGAATATTTTGTGGGCCGGATGAAAAACCGCGTGCAGAACGTCGAAACAGGCGTGTTCGGTGCAATGATGGACGTTGAGCTTGTCAACGACGGGCCCGTGACGTTCGTGCTTGACGCATAGAAAGGCCTTCGTCTTGACCGCGTGTCGCCGTGTCCTCCTGCTATGCGCAATGCTTGCATGTGGCGCTGCTGTCGCCGGCGACGAATGGCCCATTCCCCGTCCGCTTTCCGGCTTTGGCGCAAACGGGCCGTACGCCGTGGTGTGCGACAGCATTTCCAGCCCGCAGTGGGCGGAAAAAAACGTTTACGTTTTCCATCCCGCAGACACCGCAAAGAAGTATCCGCTTATTCTCTTCTGTCACGGGATCGGGGCAACGGCCCCTGTCCTGTACGGGCCGCTTATCACCAACATCGTGAGCCGCGGCCACGTGCTCGTGTTCTCCCCGTACAAAAGCATTGCCGCGGAGCGCGGACAGCGGAGAAAATACGGTATCCTCATGGCCGGATTTGAGGCCGCCGTGGAAAGGTTTCGATCCTGCATCGACACGACAAGAGTCGGAATCGTGGGCCATTCGCACGGCGGCGGGGCCGTGCCCGCAATCGCCTGGCGCAGCATCATCGAAAACCAGTGGGGAGAAAACGGCATGTTTCTCTTTATCATGGCGCCCTGGTATTCCCATTTCATCACCCAGGACGAACTCGAAGCGTTCCCCACAAAGGCATACCTTATCATGGAAACATTCCGCGGCGACAAGGTGAACGACCGGCGCATGGCGATCGACCTATTCGACAACATCGCCATTCCGGACACCCAGAAGCTGTTCGTGGAGCTGCAGAGCGATTCCATAGCCGGGTACCGGCTTATCGCGGACCATTTCGTGCCCGCCGGTCCGGCCGACAAGAACGGCGCGGAAAACGCGCTCGATTTCTACGGCGTTTATAAATTTGTTGATGCGATTGCGGACTATGTTTTCCGCGGCGACGCTTCGGCAAAGAGAATGGCGCTCGACACCGGCAGCGCGGAGCAACGGTATATGGGGACCTGGCCCGACAAAAGGCCTGTGCGCGAATGCACGGTCACCCGCTCGCCCGACACCTCACGCGCGCCGCCGTATCTTAACGTGTGGGAAAACCCGCTCAATCCCCGCAGGGATGTGTCGCCCACGTTCCTGCCCGAAACACGCAAGAACAGGTTTTACTATGCGCGAAAGACATCCCGGAATTACTGGGAGTTCGAACGGGAAAAGATCAGGGAACGCCGGGCGCACCGCAAAACGCCGAAAGACACATCGCTGTGCGCCATTCCGTCCATAGAAGAAGGATTCGGCTCGGTCGGGCCCTGGCAGATGGCGGTCGACAGCCTTCCCCAGCCGCTCTGGCCCGGCCACATCGTTCATGTTTTTTCCCCCCAGAACGCACCCTCGCCGAGGCCGGTCATTTTCTTCAGCCACGGCTACGCTTCGTCAAGCCCGCAGTATTATCTGCCGCTTATCTCCCATATGGTAAGCAAAGGATATGTGGTGGTGTTTTCTCCCTACCAGATGGCCGCCGGCGGCGACCCCAGGGAAGTGAAGAAATACGCCACTGTAGAAACGGGGTTCGAGACCGCAGTGGATAATTTCCGCAAGAGAATTGACACAACGAGAATCGGGTTCGCCGGCCACTCGTTCGGCGCGGGCGCGATCCCCGCCCTCGCCTTGTGGGCGATTGTCGACAAGAACTGGGGAACCAACGGCGTGTTCCTCCACCTCATGGCTCCGTGGTACAGCTACGAGATCGACAGGACGAAACTCCGGCTGTTTCCCTCCCGCGTCAAACTTCTCATGGAGGTTTTCGCGGAAGACCACGTCAACGACCACCGGATGGCGATTTCCCTGTTCAACACGATCAATATCCCGGCCTCGGAAAAGAACTTCATAGTGCTCAACAGCGACTCGCTCGGTTTCTGCAGGCTCAAGGCGGATCACAATACGCCAAAAGGCCCGTTTGACCCGCGCGCGGAGGAAGACGCGCTCGATTACTACGGCGTGTACCGCTTGTTCGACGCCCTTGCGGCGTACACGTTCGACAACGACCCGAAGGCAAAGGTCCTGGTCTTCGGCCGCGGCAGCGAAACTTGCTTTATGGGCACATGGCCCAACGGCAAACCCGTGGCGCCGCTCTCCGCAGAACAGGCGCCGACGCCGTCGCAGCCCCAGGATTACTATGTGTTTCCCTGGGACTCGAGGCTGAATCCGTTGAGGGCGGAGATAGTGGTTGATAAATAATAATAAATTTGCAATTGGGTGGGGGAAGTCTCCCCCTCGCTCCGGCCCGGTTGCGCTACTTCACAAACCAGTATTCCGGAAGCGCGCACCGGTCCTCCGCTACCCCCTCCTGGGTGCACCCATAGAGGGAGCAGTTGCAAGAATCAAGCACCTGTGCGGGGGCACCCGAGGAGAGCAGTAGTTAAGGTCTTTTTTACTTTGTGTCTTTGTCACTTTGTTACTCTGTCACTTTTTTCCTGCGGGGGCACCAATAAAGAGAGTTGAATAGTTGAAAAGTTGAAGAGTTGATAAGTTCAAAAAAGACGCGTTGACTTTTTCCTTAAGATTCCGATTGGCGCAAGGATATATTTGACTGAATAGATTTCTTCTGCCGTGCGCCAGGCAGGACTGGAAGGTGCGCTGGAGCGCATTGCCGCCTGACCACGGCCCGCAGGGCCCTCGTGGCAGGCGGCAACGAGGCCGATGGACCGAGCCTGGAAGGAGGGCCGCC
>DATFYJ010000338.1:0-4189 GCA_035315105.1 Chitinivibrionales bacterium | reverse complement strand
TTCCCTCCGCAAGCAGGGCAAAAACAACGTCGTTCTCGTTGTTAACAAATCGGAACACAAGGCCGCGCCGTACGATCTCGGCTCATTCGTCGCGCTCGGGCTCGGCGAGGGCCATCCGGTGTCGGCGCTGCACGGCTACGGCGTGGGCGATTTGCTCGACGCGGTATGCAGCGCGCTCAAACGCACCGGCAACAAGGAGCCGAAATCGTCGGCCTTCATCGACGACCGCGACGCGCTCAAGGTCGCGGTGGTGGGAAGGCCCAACGCCGGCAAATCGTCGCTTGTCAACAAGCTGCTCGGCGCGAGCCGCATGATCGTCCGGCCGGATCCCGGCACCACCCGCGACTCCATAGACTCGCGCCTGGTCTACAAGGGCAGCGACGTGGTCCTCATCGACACGGCCGGGCTGCGCAAGAAAGCGAACGTAAAGGAGGACCTCGAGTACTACTGCAACCTGCGCGCCATCGACAGCATAGGCCGCTGCGACGTTGCCGCGCTCATCGTTGACGCGGTGCAGGGCATTCACGAGCAGGACCTGCGGATCGTGCGGAAAATCCGTGACCTGCACAAGGGCGTTCTGGTGTGCTGGAACAAATGGGACCTCGTGGCCAAGACCCACACGACCTTCGACCATCTTGTGGCGCGCACGCGCAGGGGCAGCATGGAGCTCGCGCACGCGCCCATGGTGTCGACGTCGGCGGTAACGGGCCAGCGCGTCATGGTCGTGCTCGACAAGGCCGTGGACATCCGGCGCTGCATGCAGACGCGCGTCGACGCGGCAAAACTTCGCGACCTTGTAGCGGAGTGGACCACCGCCCACCCGCACCCGATTAGCGAGAACAGGCACATCGAGATTGTCTCGTGCATCCAGGCAAACGCGCCGTTCCCCCTGTTCCACGTGGTGTCCACCAACCCGCGCAGCGCCGTGGCGTCATACAAGAGGTTCCTGGTCAATAAACTGTACGAAACCTTTGATTTCGACGGGTGTCCTGTGGTGGTCGATTTTGTCCCCATCCGTAAACGCGCATACGCAGCCGCGCAAGGCTCGGAACCCCCGTCACCGAAAGGAGAGCCTGTCCCATGAACGTCACCATTCTCGGCGGAGGAAGCTGGGCCATCGCCCTTGCGGTCATGCTGACGGGAAAAAAGCACGACGTGCGGATGTGGGAGTTCAACCCAAAAGACGCGGACATGCTCAGGAGCCGGCGCGAGCACCCGCAGAAACTTCCGGGAATAAAAATCCCGCACGAGGTCGTCATCTCAAGCGACATCCGCGACGCCATGGCGTCGGCCGAATTGGTGCTCTGCGTGGTGCCGTCGCAGACCATGAGGTCCACCTGCAAAACCCTTGTGGCCGCACTCGACAGGAAATCAGTTGACAAAATACAGGGCTGGGTTATTGCGGCAAAGGGGATCGAGTGCGGCACGCTCAAGCTCATGACCGAGGTGCTTGCCGACGAAATCCCGGGGCTGTCGTCAGACAGGCTCGTGGTGCTTTCGGGGCCGTCGCTTGCCGCCGAGGTTTCGCGCGGCATCCCCACCACCGTGGTCGCAGCATCGAAAAACCTCGACTTGGCCGTACAAATCCAGAAGGAATTCTCCACCGACACGTTCCGCATATACACCAACACCGACGTGGTGGGCGTGGAACTTGGCGCAAGTGTCAAGAACGTTATCGCGCTCGCGGCCGGCATCAGCGACGGCCTCGGGCTCGGTGACAACACCAAGGGCACCCTGCTTACGCGCGGCATGGCCGAGATCGTGCGCCTGGGTGAAAAAATGGGCGCCCAGGAGCAGACGTTTTTCGGCCTTACCGGCATCGGCGACCTCATCACCACCTGCATCAGCAGGCATTCGCGCAACCGCAACATGGGCGAGCTCATCGCGTCCGGCGTGCCGCTCAAGGATGCTCTTGCAAAGAGCGTTATGGTTGCGGAGGGAGTCGAAACCGCGAGGTCGGCCTATGCGCTCGCGCAAAAATACGGCATAGAAATGCCCATCACCACCCAGGTTTACAAGACGCTGTTCGAGGGGAAATCGGTGAGAGACGCGCTCCGTGATCTGATGCTACGGGAGTCAAAGCCGGAGCGATGGTGATATTTACTCTGGCTACATTAAAAAAAATTGGGCGTTCCCCTCGCCTTCGTCAAGTCACAGGCTCGGGTCGGCCCTCCTTCCGGGCTCGGCTAATCGCCTCGTTGCCGGACCGCCCTAATGCCTATCGGCAGGGTCGGCCGGCAATGCGCTCTTGCGCACCCTACAGTCCTGCCTAACGCGCGGCAACGGAAATCTGTTTTGTCAAGCTACGATATCCGCGCCATTTGGAATTCTCGCAAAATCATACATGTATGCTCCTATTAGTCAATTATGCGTCGGTTGTTGCAGATGCCTGTTGCCAAGCGCCAGGCAGGACTGGAAAAATGGTCCCGCCTAAAGCGGGATGCTGCCTGACCACGGCCCGCAGGGCCCTCGTGGCAGGCAGCCCGAGGCCAAAGGCCGAGACCGGAAGGACGGCCGCCGCCGTCTTCGGCGGGGCGCCCAGATCTTCTCTTGAGTTTTGAGACAGGCTGACCTTCCCCCCATAGGCGCTCTTCGCCTTGATTCCGCCTTAAACATAAAAAGACGTGCACTGCCTCTTGTCATATTGTATAATAAATTAGTCTTAACAATAAACGTCAAACAAACGTCCTAACTGGCGTCCTTCTAATCCATTACGGGGCGCATTGATGCTTGACAAAGGAAAAACATACTATTCCATCAGCGAGGTGTGCGCCGCAACCGCGCTCGAACCCCATGTGCTGCGGTATTGGGAGAGCGAATTCGCGCAGCTGAGACCCAAGAAAAACCGGGCGGGCAACCGGGCCTACCGGGACAAGGACATCGAAATCGTCAGGTACATCAAGTACCTGCTTTACGAAGAGCAATACACCATCCCGGGCGCGAAAAAGAAACTTGCGGAGACCAAAGAATTCGACATGCCGGGCCAGATGCAGCTCACTCTCACAACGCATGCGGCCGGCGCCAACAACGCGACCTCGCCGAACGGTCGCCTGATCGAGGAAGTGGCCCAGGAACTGAAGAACGTTCTGCAGATTTTACGACGTTAATCTCTTTTATTTCACCACCTCCCTTTTCCGCCTCCCCTGCC
This sequence comes from Chitinivibrionales bacterium, assembly GCA_035315105.1. Taxonomy (GTDB): domain Bacteria; phylum Fibrobacterota; class Chitinivibrionia; order Chitinivibrionales; family FEN-1185; genus FEN-1185. Next base: position 1,041 of record DATFYJ010000338.1, on the reverse strand, counting down.
GCACCATGGGCCCAAGCGCCTCAACCACCGAGCCTATTGACGTATAAGAATCGATCGAATAGTACTGGTACCACCCGCAGTTCCTTTCGCAGTACCGCATGGCGTCGCGCATGGCTTTCGCCTCGTACGACACGAGCCATTTCGAAAGCGGCACAACGGTGAGATCGGGACCCTTGGTCCCGAGAATGTGGCACGGATAGTACAGCCGGCCGTCGGGCGCGATGATGACTGAAGCCGAGGAGCACCGGCCCCTGCGAAAGGCCCGGAAATACCCGCTGGGCGTATGGATCGTGGACGGATATTTTTTCCTGAGGCCTGCCACGGCGGTCTCGAGGGCCGAGATATCGGGGAAGCAGTCGTCGGTGTTGTCCATGTGGGTGGCGGGGATGATAACGACATTCGCTCCGGCGAGGCGTGCGAGCCTCACCTTTTCCTCAAGCGCGGCAACGGTCTGCCGCGTCACCACCACCTGCACCGACACCTGGCTTTCAACCCTGCGCACCAGCGCGGGCAGGGCGTCGAACAGTTCAAGGTTGTTGTGGCCTTCGTCAATTGATATATGAAAGAAGTCGATGTCCCTGCCGTAGTCTTCAAGCGGGAACTCCAGAACGTTTTTCACGCTCGTGGTGAACAGCAGGTAGAACCTGCATTTTTGCCGCGCGTACCGCAGCAGTTCGCCGATGTCCTGCCTAAGGAGCGGCTCGCCGCCTTCGAAGCTCGTCATGAGCACGGAGGAGTTTGAGAGATTGTCGAGCACGGCCATCACCTGGGCCGTGGAAAGGTCCGGCGCGCGGTCGTTCTTCACATTGCAGAATGGGCAGCCGAAATGACAGCGCGAAGTGAGCTTGAACGAGGCATAGAACGGGAACACTGCCTCACGGTTTATTACATTGTGAGCGAGTCCTTTGAGTGTTGGCAAATATTGGGATGGCGGCAGGATTCTCATGGCGGGAAAAATAGGTGATTTCAATATATAAAAAAGGATTTCTTAATGGGGGAAGTGTCCCCCTCGCTCCGGCCCGGCGCTCATATTTTCAAAGT
>DATFYJ010000337.1:0-2576 GCA_035315105.1 Chitinivibrionales bacterium | reverse complement strand
GTTCTTCACACCGTCGCAGTTGATGCCCGATCCGCCCGCGAGTCCGTTATTGTAAATGATGTTGTTTTCCACGAGCGCGTTGGCAATGATGCCGTCCCCGCCCATGGAAACGTCGCCGTTCATGTGGATGCCGTTGGCGTTGTTTGAGAATACAATGTTGCCGCGGATGATCGGATTGTCCGCGCTGTTGCTGAAGTAAATGCCGTGCTGAACGACCGCGCGCGAGCAACTGTTGTGCTCGATGAGGATGTTCTGGCTGAACCCGGTGAGAATGCCCCACGTGCCGCAGCTGTCGATGCTGTTGTTCCGGATCACCACGCCCGTGTCGGTCACCGCGCGTATGCCCGCGCGCGTGATGGTGCCCGCGTTCTTGACAGTAAATCCATCAATAATGATGTAGCTTGCACCTTCGAGATCGATGCCGTCCGCGGTCTTGCTGTTGCGGCTGTTGATGACGGCACCCTGTTGAGCAAGGAACACGATCGGCGATGCGGCGGTACCGTTTTCCGGATTGTCCCATCCCATCTCAAATCCAACGTACGTGCCCGGCTTTACCATCACTGTGTCACCGGAGCCTACATTGTCCGCCGCGTACTGGAGGGTTTTCCATGGGGCAAGCGATGTGCCGGCATACGTGTCGTTGCCGGCGGTTCCGTCGACATACCTTGTCCCCGAATCAGCCGGGAAAAAGACACCTGCAACACAAAGCATGCAAATCCAAGCGAATATCTTTTTCATGGCAGATTCCTTTCTTAATTGCAGTTCATCAGTCAATCAACTGCCAACTGTCAACTGTTAACTGTCAACTCTTTTATTGTGTTATTATTCCCCTTATCTTCACCACCTCAAAATCCCTTCCTGTTATCTGTTTGAGCGTATTCAGTTCGTCGTCGTCAAACCGGCTGTCCGGCGCGCCGGACACGTACCAGTTGGAGCCGTTGTCGGCCACAATCATGCCGTAGGTCTTAAGCGCCGTGAGGATCACCTGCATGCTTGCCGAATATCCGGAAATGTCAACGCTTGCCTTGAGCCGTACGCGCATGCCCATTGGCGGAAGCGTGTCCGCGGTCTTGCTGCTTGCATAATGCGTGGCAGGAGGAATATACGCACGCCGTGAATTGACAACCGTGAACCGCACCGCGTGCAGGATCTGCTTCTGTTCCACCACTTCGTCATAGCGCACCAAACCGGGGAAAATGGGCAGCCCGGCAGCATCGGCGGAGGTCCAGCCTGCCTGGCGCAGTGAATCCGAATCCAGTTTGAAGATCGCACCCGATCCCGCCGTCCAACCGGTTCCGGGCGGATATGCGGAATAGAGCTCGTACAAAATCCAGTTGTCTCTGTCAATCATAAGAATGTGCCTGTCGCCTGTTGAATTCGGCCCGCCTTCGATGGGCGCGTTAGCGGGAATGGGATACGGGCCGGGATCGCTTTCGTCGGCATAGTCGAACGTTACGTTTACTTTCGGTGTTTTCGCAGTCACGACCACATACGGGATCCCGCACACGCCGCCGTTATACTGGCCGCAGAAATCCGGGTGCAGCGCCACGTCGAGCCCGATGCCCGCAATGATCTGGTCGGATTTAGGGTCAACGGTGTCCTTGTCGATCGGCGTGTTCCACGGATTGTCGTCCGGGAACGGCCGCACGCCGTGGAAACTGGCGTCGATGCCGGTATCGATGAGCGAAGTTATGATGAGGTTTATGTTTGACTGCGTATATGAATTTATCCCTTGTGTCAAAGATTTGTACCGTACGGCAGTCACTTTGAGAGAATCGGCGACGGCCGACGATTTCAGGAAAGAATGGTTTGATGATGAATTGCCGGCAGAGGAGGTCCATGTCCCACGGTGAAGATCAACAACTCGAAACAGGTATGACGAGGGACCGATTTTCATCCGAAATAGTTTCAATCCGGCTGAATTCTCCTTTTGAATATCTATTGAATGACTGCCCGCACCGAACTCTTGGTCAACAGCCGCAGTCAGCAATTCTCCCCTGCTGTTGAAAACCGAAAGTGCTACGCGTGTCGCCTTTTCAAGTACGAATTTCACGGCGCTGTTGCTTATTACTATCATGTTTGACGAAGCATGGCCGATGACGGACACCACGCCTGCATCTCCCGTTATTGAAAATGCTCCGTTCGCATCGGTGGTGTCCTTTAGCCCGCCGTACTGCAGGGCGACCACCGCGCCCTTGACCGCCACCTGGTCGGTGTTGAAGACCGTGCCGGAGAGGGAAACGGACTGGGCGCGGGACATACAGAATGCGATGAGAAGGAAAATTGCGGCAGGAACGAGACAAGGTCTTCGGAATTTTGTTTCCATGCGATCAGACCATCCTTTCTTCAGCTCCCTGAAAAGGTTGGATGTAGGCTGCAAAGCAGCCAGAAGCGAAGTCCCTCTCAATTGTATAATCAATGATGCCCGAAAGTACATAGTTGTCCCGCTGGTTGCGGGGTGGATGTAATTGGTAAACTAAACGATTTTGTGTTCTGTCAACTTTTTCCCGGTTTATTTTCAACTAAATGACGGGCCGTCTCCAGATTAGCTGACAGTTGCGAAAAATGCCGGTTAG
>DATFYJ010000336.1:0-3120 GCA_035315105.1 Chitinivibrionales bacterium | reverse complement strand
CGGGAAAACCCAAGGGCGCCAACCGCACGCACCGGTTTCTGGCGGCCCAGCATTATGCCATCGACGCGGGCATGCCCTATACCGCGTCCGACGTTGACCTTCCCGTGTTCCCCATCTTTTCCCTCAACAACATCGCCGCGGGCGTCAGCACGGTGCTGCCCGCCATCGACGTGGGAACGCCCGGCGAAAACGACGCGGCCGTGCTTCTGGCGCAGATACAAGCATGCGGCGTCACCTGCATGACGCTCAACCCATTGCTGCTGTCCGAGATTTCATCGTTCTGTCAGAGCCGCGGCATTTCGCTTCAGTCAATCCGTCGGGTAGTTGCAGGCGGCGCGGCCGTCAGCCGGGACCAGGTAAAACGCCTGGTGGCGGTGGCGCCCAGGGCGGAAATGTGGGTGCTGTACGGTTCCACCGAAGTGGAGCCCATTGCACATATCGAGGCGAAAGACATGCTTTCTTTTGAAGGCGACGCGGCGGCCGATCCGGAACTGGTTGACGACGGCGTCAACGTGGGCCATCTGGTTTCCGGTCTTTCCGCAAAATTCCTCACCATCACCAAAGACCCGATCACGATCTCAACGCAAAAAGACTGGAAACGCCTTGAGGTTCAGGTCGGCACCGTGGGGGAACTTGTGGTGAGCGGCGAACATGTGTGCCGCGACTATGTGAACGACGAACAGGCCTTCGCACGTTCCAAGATCCGCGACGAGCGCGGGACGATCTGGCACCGTACGGGCGACCTTGCACGCATCGACGCCAAAGGGTACCTGTGGCTGGTGGGGCGGGTGCACAACGTGATACGGCGGGGCGCGGCGTTCGTATTCCCGGTGCGCGCCGAGATTGCGCTCAAGAAACTTCCCTTTGTTGTCAAATGCGCCTTTCTGGGCCTGCCCGATGCCGTACTCGGCGAGCGCTGCGTATGCGTGATCGTGCCGGCGGATGCGAGCGACGTGAGCGACGCGGCCAAGGAAGCCAGCCTGGCAGCCGAGGTCGAACGCATCATGAAAAAAAACAGCATGCCGGTTGATGCGGTGATGTTCCGCAAAGCCATTCCCATGGACCCGCGGCATCACAGCAAGGTGGAATATGAGGTGCTCAAACAGGAGATCCTCCATGAACAATAGCGCCGAACAATCGCTCCCTTTCTTCCGGCGCCTTCTGAGCTTCGGCCTGGAACGCTTCAACCCGCTTTCCCATTTTGTCATGATAACGCTCTTTGTTGCGTGCCATTTCTTTGCCGCGCGCTTGGGCGAACGCGCCGTTGTTCGCTCCATCGGCGCCATCGTCGCCCTGTCTATCGGCACGGCCGCGTTTTTCTTCAAACTTCGTGTGTATGACGAAATAAAGGATTACGATGTCGACAGGAAATTCAAACCCACAAGGCCGCTTGCGCGCGGCCTTGTCACCATTGCAGAACTCAAGCGCGTCATTGTCGCGTGCGTCGTTGTGGAACTGGCGGCCTTTGGCCTCATATCGCCGCAGGCAGCATGCGCGATTGCCGTGGCGATCGCCTATTCGCTGCTCATGTACAAGGAATTTTTCATCGGCAAAATCCTCCGTCCGCATCTCACCACGTATGCGGTATCACACACCTTTGTGAGCGCGATCCTTTCCCTGACGCTTTTTTCAACGCTGCACGGCCGGTTTTTCTGGCAGGAAACCCGTAGCGCCTTCCTGTTCGCGTTTGCAAACTGGTGCCTGTTCAATATTTTTGAATTCGGCCGAAAGACCTATGCAACCTCCGAAGAGCGACCGGGAATCGATTCGTATTCGAGCATTTTCGGCCGCTCTGGGGCCGCGGCGCTTTCAGTTGCAATGGCTGCAATCACGGCAGCGGTGGTGCCGTGTATGAGCGGGACGCCCCGTCCCGCCACCGCCGTTTTTTTGTGGCTCCTTAGCGCCCTGCTTGCAGGAACCGGCATCGTGTACGCGGCGTCCAACCGCAGCACGGTTGCGCATATCTTTCGGGTGGCATCGTCGGTGTTCATCATCGTGGTGTTCGCCGGGTTGGCGGTTCTGTTTGCTGTCTTTGCGCCCTTGCGGTGATCTTATTGCTTGAATAAAATAGCAAGTCCGAACAGGAGAAACCCAATGCTGGTCACCCCGCAAAGCACCCCCTCGTTTGCGCGGCGCGAAGCCGGAGGCAAGGGATACAACCTTTATCTCATGTCCCGCGAGGGAATCCCGGTACCGCCGTGGGTGGTGCTCGGCACGGGCGTGTTCCGGCGTTTCAAGAAGCTGGCCGGAATCGAGCAGTCGCTGCATGAAGCGCTGGCGCCTCTTCTTGCATGTAAAGAAACTCCTGCTGCGCCCTTGTGCGATTCCGTGTCGGCCGGGGTCCGCGAGATCATCGTGAACACTCCCTTCCCGCCGGAAGTGGAACAGGAGGCGCGGCAGGCGTACCGCACGCTGGGGGCGCCGCTCATCGCGGTGCGGTCGTCCGCGGGCGACGAGGATTCGGCCCAGCATTCCTTTGCGGGCCAGCTGTCGAGCTTTTTATATGTGACAAGCGAGAACGACGCGCTCCGCTTTCTCAAGGAGTGCTGGGCATCGGGATTTTCGGCCCGGGGACTTGCGTACCGGATGCAGAACGGCATTCCCGTTTCCAGCGGGCTCGACATCGCGGTGGTGTTCCAGGAAATGGTCGACAGCGAGAAAAGCGGGGTGCTGTTCACCTGCGAGCCCATTGCCGCCGACGGTTCAAAAATCACCGTAAATGCCGTATATGGTGTGGGCGAAGGCCTGGTGTCCGGTCTTCTCGACGCCGACACCTTTGTGCTGTCAAAGGACTCCGGCAAAATCGTTTCCCGTACAATAGTTGACAAGAGAAAACTCCTACGCCAAAAGGCGGGCGGCGGACTGACCGAGGCTGCGGTGGAGCCACACCTGCAATCCGCGCCCTGTCTTGACGAAAAGGATCTTTCGGAACTGTGCCTTCTTGGCAAGCGCATCGAATCCTTTTTTCGCTTCCCGCAGGACGTTGAATGGGCATGGACCAAGCAGGGCGGTTTCCGCATTCTGCAGGCGCGGCCCGTTACCACCCTGGTTTTCGCGGCCGAGGGCAAGCTTCACATATGGGACAATTCCAACATTGTGGAGAGCTACGGCGGGCTCACC
>DATFYJ010000335.1:0-4230 GCA_035315105.1 Chitinivibrionales bacterium | reverse complement strand
TTCGCCTCGCTCGGCCAGTCCACCACGGTCGCGCTGTCGCTCCGCATGGCGTCGGTGCTGTTAAGCGAACAATACGGAAAAGGCACCATGATATTCCTCTTTGACGACGCGGTAAGCTACCTCGATTCCGCCCGATCCTCCCGTGTCTTTCCGCTTCTCGAACACCGGGGCCAGCTTCTGGTGACTGCCCCGTCGGACCGCGACAACGGCGCTTTCGCGCTGCCCCGTTTCGTGGTGCGGGAAGGAGCGGTGAGCGCACTATGAGCCGGCCGCGCACCCCGGAACCCGTCGGTTCCATCGTGGATTCGGTACTCGCGGAACGCGGCTACCTCGCGCCCGCGCGCGAATGGGGCGTTGTCCACGAATGGCCTCGCATCGTGGGCGCCAAGCTCGCCTCAGTCAGCGAGTGCGACCGGGTGGAGAACGGCGTCCTGTTCGTGCGGGTCGCCTCCTCGCCGTGGCGGCAGGAACTCAGCTATGTCAAGCATCATATTCTCGATTCGATACGAACGCAGACGCCGTGCACCACCATCACCGACATCGTATTCTTTTGAGAGCGCCGGGAGGCATCTGTTTATGAGTGAGACCATAGTTGACGGAAACCAGTACAGCGCGAAAAGCATCAAGGCACTCAAGGGTCTTGACGCAGTGCGAAAGCGGCCCGCCATGTACATCGGAAGCACCGGACCCACCGGGCTTCACCATCTGGTGTACGAGGTCGTCGACAACTCGATCGACGAGGCGCTCGCCGGGTACTGCACCAACATCGACGTGGTTGTTCACAAGGACAATTCCGTTTCCGTGCTGGACGACGGCCGCGGCATTCCCGTGGACTACCACGAGGAGGAGAAAATGTCGGCGCTGCAGCTCGTGCTCACCACCCTGCACGCCGGCGGCAAGTTCGACAACAGCTCCTACAAAATTTCCGGCGGCCTGCACGGCGTTGGGGTCTCCTGTGTCAATGCGCTGTCGGTGACGATGGAGGCCGAGGTGTACCGCAACGGCAAAATTCATTACATGAAATTCAACCACGGCGAGCCAGAGGAGGACGTGAAGGTGATCGGCGCGTCGGACAAGACCGGCACCAAGATCACCTTCCTGGCCGACCCTACCGTGTTCGAGACCACCGACTACAGCTTCGACGTCCTGTCCAAACGGCTGCGGGAGCTCGCCTTTCTCAACAAAGGCATCCGCATCACCATCGTCGACGAGCGCGCCGAGGACAAGAAACACGAATTCTGCTATCCGGGCGGCCTCATCTCGTTCATCAAGTACCTCGACGAAAACAAGGTCGCGATGCACGAGGAGCCGATCTATTTCCGGCAGGAGCGCGACGGCGTGGACATAGAAATCGTGATGGAGTACAACGATTCGTACCTTGAAAATATCTTCTCGTTTGCAAACAACATCAACACCGTTGACGGCGGCACGCACCTGGTGGGGTTCAAGCGCGGCATCACGCGCGCGATCAACGGCTACATCACGAGCTACAATCTGCTCAAGGGCAACAACACCGTCGAAATAAAAGGCGAGGACCTTCGCGAAGGCCTCACGGCCGTGATAAGCGTGAAACTGCCCAACCCGCAGTTTGAAGGCCAGACAAAAGGGAAACTCGGCAACTCCGAGGTGGCAGCCACCGTGGAGTCCGCGGTGGTCGAGGCCCTCGGCACCTACCTCGAAGAGCACCCGCCCATTGCAAAGAAAATCGTCGAGAAATGCATCAACTCGGCCATTGCCCGCGAGGCGGCGCGCAAGGCGCGCCAGCTTGCCAGGCGCAAAACGCTCATGGACGGAGGCGGTCTGCCGGGCAAGCTCGCCGACTGCCAGGAGCGCGACCCGGCCCGGTGCGAGCTGTTCCTGGTCGAGGGAGACAGCGCCGGCGGCAGCGCCAAGATGGGCAGGGAGCGCGCCTTCCAGGCCATTCTGCCCCTCAAAGGCAAGATCCTCAACGTGGAGAAGGCGCGCATCGACAAGATCCTCGAACACGAGACCATCCAGGACATGGTGCAGGCGCTGGGCACGGGATTCGGCAACACCGAGGACGAGGACGGGTTCTCTTCCGACAAGGCGCGGTACCACAAGATCATCATCATGACCGACGCGGACGTCGATGGATCGCACATCCGCACGCTGCTGCTCACCTTCCTGTTCAGGCACATGCCCGGGCTCATCGAGAAGGGGTATGTCTACATCGCCCAGCCGCCGCTGTACCGCGTCAAGGCGGGCAAGGAGGAGAAATACCTTTTTTCCGACGAGGACAAGGACAAGCTGGTCGAGGAATGGAAAGACAGGAAGAACCTCACCGTCCAGCGCTATAAAGGCCTCGGGGAAATGAACCCCGACCAGCTTGCCGTGACCACCATGAACCCGGACAGCCGCACCCTTCTGCAGGTGAAGCTCGAGGACGGCATCGAGGCCGACAAGGTGTTCTCCATGCTCATGGGCGAGGACGTGGAGCAGCGGCGGAAGTTTATCGAGGACAACTATTACAAGGTGAAGAACCTGGATATATAGCGGGAAGTTCAAGGTTGACAGTTGACGGTTGACAGTTGACGGCAGGAGAAGAAGATATCTTTCACCTGTAAATCGAAGGATTTGCGGAATGACCGCACCATGAAGCAGCGCGCCACCATACTCTTGACAAACGATGACGGCTGCGGCGCGCCGGGCCTGAGGAGCCTGCACGCGGCGCTTGTTGCGGAGTACGACGTGGTGGTCGCGGCGCCTGCGCGGGAGCAGAGCGGCATCGGCCACGCGTTCACCTTTAACAGGCCCCTGCGCTATACTGCGCTGCCGCAGGACAGCGGCATGAAGGGCTTTTGCATCGAGGGCACGCCGTCCGACTGCGTGAAATTTGCCATAAGCCACCTTCTCCCGCGCCGGCCCGACGCCGTTGTCGCGGGAATGAACATCGGCGAGAACTCCGGCATCTCCGGGTATTATTCCGGCACCGTGGCAGCCGCCCGCGAGGGCGCGTTCTGGCGCGTGCCGAGCATCGCGTTTTCTGTGTGCGCGCAGGCCGCGGAATTTGCCGACGCCTATGCACGGACGGCGCTGGATATTCTCAACCGCATTCTGAAGACAGGCCCGGGCCAAAATGGCCGCTGCGTATTCTACAATGTCAACTTCCCCGAGTGCGCGCCCGCCGCATGCCGCGGGGTGAAGGTGACGCGGCAGAGCCTGGCGTTCTTCGACGACCGGTACCGCCGCGTGGAGGCCGCGGGTTCGGCAGACGGGTATGTCGTGTACGGAGACAAGAAAGACATTGAAGCGCTTGACACATTCGACTCGCGCGCGCTTCTCAACAGATATATCACCGTGACGCCGCTTTGCTTCGACGCGACCGCGGAATGGGCGCTGCCCCTTCTTGCGGGCCTCGAAGAGAGCGGCTCACGACGCCAAGGAGACCAGCGGTAATGCCAGACGAAGGCCAAACACAGAAAATTTTCCCGGTGTTTATCGAGGACGAGATGCGGAAATCGTATCTCGACTACTCCATGAGCATGATCACCGCCCGCGCGCTCCCCGACGTGCGCGACGGCCTCAAGCCGGTGCACCGCCGCGTGCTTATGGGACTTTCGGACATCGGACTGCAGCACAACAGGCCCACCAAGAAATGCGCCAATGTGGTGGGCCACGTGATGGCAAAGTACCATCCGCACGGCGATGCGGCCATCTACGACACGCTCGTGCGCCTGGCGCAGGATTTCTCCCTGCGCTATCCCATGGTCGAAGGCCAGGGCAACTTCGGCTCCATCGACGGCGACCCGCCCGCAGCCTACCGCTACACCGAGTGCCGCATGACCGAGCTTGCCGAGGAAATGCTCGCCGACATCGACAAGGACACGGTAACCTTCGTGCCCAACTACGACGACTCCATGCAGGAGCCGTCGGTGCTTCCCGCCAAGCTCCCGTTCCTGCTGCTCAACGGCAGCACGGGCATCGCCGTGGGAATGGCCACAAACATGGCGCCGCACAACCTGGGCGAGGTGATCGACGGGATTGTCGCGTGCATTGACAACCCGGAACTCACCGTGCTCGACCTCCTCACCTACATTCCGGGCCCGGATTTCCCCACCGGCGGCGTCATCTACGGGAAAAGCGGCATCCTCTCGGCCTACAAGACCGGCAACGGCAAGCTTATCGTGCGCGCCAGGGCCGAGGTTGAAAAGGACGGCGACCGGGAACAGATCGTGGTCACCGAGATCCCCTACATGGTGAACAAAGGCG
>DATFYJ010000334.1:0-2142 GCA_035315105.1 Chitinivibrionales bacterium | reverse complement strand
TGACGGAAAGAGATATCGACAGTCCGGCGTGACTGTTCTGCGCGCACACGCCGGCCAACATCAGCAATGCGCATGCAATAGCCCTGACGGTCGGTCTCATCGTCCGGTGCGCGCTCCCGCCGTGCTACTTATCGGCCGCGGCAAGTTTTGTTTCGGCGTATTCCCAGTTGAGCAGGTTGTCGAGCACGGCTTCGACATACTTCTGCCGCTCGTTCTGGTAGTCCATGTAATACGCATGTTCCCATACGTCAACGGTGAGCAGGGGAATATATCCTTTGAGCAACGGAGAGTCATGGTATTCGCACCGGTACGCCTTTATCGCCTTTCCGTCGAGCACCACCCAGACCCAGCCCACGCCGAGCTGCATGGCTTCGTCGATGAACTGCTTGCGGAACGCCTGATACGAGCCGAACGAGCCGTCGATCATCGAGCCGATCTTCCCCTTCGGCTGCCCGCCGGCCTTCGGCTTGAGGCTCATCCAGTACCAGTTGTGGTTGTACAGCAGGATCGAGTACTGGAACACCGCTTCCGCAAACCGTATCCCGCCCTGGTTCGCCGCGATAAGCTCCTCAAGCGTCTGGTTCTGGAATTCCGGATGCGCGCCGATCCAGCCTTTGAGCTGGTTGTAGTAGCTCATGTGGTGTTTGTTGTAGTGAAGGTCCACGGTTCGCGCCGAAATGGACGGTGCAAGCGCGTCTTGAGCATACGGCAATGTCACCATGGAAATCGTTTTCACCGGCGCCGTTTTTGCCGGCTGGGCTGCCGGCGTCTGCCCGGCGAACAATCTTCCGCCCTGAGAGGCAAGCGCGACGGCTGCGCTTGCGCCTGCCACGGTCTTCACAAAGTCCCGTCTGCTCACGTTCCGTTCCATGCTGCTTCCTCCCCGGATTGAAGGACATTGTTCAGGGTACAATCATCACGACCGCTGTCAATTCATTGTCCTTATCTAAATATAACTGGTATCACAAAGCCGCATGCCACCTGTTGTATTTTCCTATCATGAAAATCCTCACCGCATCCACGGCAGGGTTCTGCATGGGCGTGCGCCGCGCGGTGGACCTCGCGCTCGAACAGGCCGCCGGGTCGCAGGCGGGCGTGCTCACCCTAGGCCCGCTCATCCACAACAATCAGACCGTGGAAATGCTCCGCGAGCGCCGCATCGTCGCAATCGACGAAACGAAACAGGTGCCGCCGGAATCGACCATCCTCATCAGCGCGCACGGCACCCCGCCCGCGGTCCAGCAATCCTGGGAACCGCGCGGCCATGTGATCGACGGAACATGCCCGAAAGTAAAGACCGTGCACAAGGTGATTGAAAAATACAGGGACCAGGGATTCGCGATCGTCATCGCGGGCGATAAGGGCCATTCCGAAGTGGTGGGCCTGCAGGGATATGCCGGACCGGCCGGGCACCTGATCGGCTCGCCTGAAGACGTGGACGGTCTGCCGGAATTCGATAAGATCTGCCTTGTCTCGCAGACCACCTTCGACAGCGAAACGTTCGACGAAATCGCCGGCCGCATCCGCACGCGGTATGAAGCGACCGCGGAGGTGGTTGTCAAAAAGACAATCTGCTCGGCCACCGACCGGCGCCAGAGCGAAACGCGCGAACTCGCAGCAAAGGTCGACGCCATGATCGTGGTCGGCGGAAGAAACAGCGCGAACACAAAACGGCTCGCCGCCATTGCCGGGGAAACGGGAAAGCCCGTGCAGTGGGTGGAGACCGAGCTTGACATCGACTGGAACGCAATTGCCGGCTTCGCAACCGTCGGCATCACCGCGGGCGCCTCCACGCCCAACTGGATGATCAGGCGCATCACCGAATATCTCACGTACATGGACAGTACTCGGAAGAAAACGGCCGTGAGTTTTCTGCGGCACCTTGTAGACCTGTTTTCCTCGCTCAACATCTTTGTCGCCGCGGGCGCATCGTGCATGTACTACGCATCCTGCATGCTGCAGAAATCCGCGCCCGGCATTGCTGGCGCCGCGGTCGCCTTGCTTTATTTCCTCTCCATGTACTTGTGGAACAGCCTGGGAAGCATGGAAATGACGCAGCACCTCGGCATCGGACGGTACCGGTTCTACCGCAGCAACAAACCGCTGCTGTATTCGCTGGTTGCCGCGTGCATGCTGGTGCTT
>DATFYJ010000333.1:0-2829 GCA_035315105.1 Chitinivibrionales bacterium | reverse complement strand
GGTTTTGCCGGCCCAAACACGGTCATTCCGCCGTACTCGTGAGAATGCTCGCGCTCGTGCGCGACCACCCTGTCGACATCGGCGAACGGATCGCATTGCCGCTCAATGAGCCTTGCCATGCGGCCGAGCGCCTGAAGACCGGCGAGCCTGTCGCTTCGGCCGATGCGTGCCCTGTCGACTGCCCTGTGCAGGACCGCAATGCTCTCGTCATACTCCCCGAGGGGCACGGGGAACGGGTGTCCGTCCTTGCCGCCGTGCGCGAACGCGAAGCGCGCGGGATCGGTAAAGCGGCTCGGCCCGCCCCAGATCACCTCGCTCACGAGCGCCAGGGACTGCACGGTGCGCGGCCCCACGCCCGGCAGAAGGAGCGCGTCGACGAAATTCTTGAACTGCTTTTCGTATGCGAGCGCGAGCACGGCGCCGAGCCGCTTGGAATCCACGTGACGGCTGCTTATTGCATGGCCGGCATCAAGCACGAGCTGCCGGAGCTCGCGGCGCTGCGTGTCCGGGTGCGTCGACAGAAATTCCACAATGCCGCTTCTGTTTCTTTCCGCGCGCGAATCGCTCAGGTTCACGATTTCACCCATGTTCTCCCCAACCACCGCCGCATGCGGGTCATCCACGAAGGACTTGACGGTTGCGGAATGCCAGTGATACCTCCGGGCCATTTTCGTTTTGGTATTCATGCCCTGCTGGATAACCGCCCACTCCCCTGTCTTCGACACCACGAACGTGTGGAGATACAAGCTGAATCCGTCAAGCACGCAGGTGTTGTCCACTTTCGCGCTCAACTTTGATGCGCGGAGAAGCGCGTTCCCGTCGCAGCTGGTCCGGTCCGAGAAATCAAGCAGTTCCTGCGGGGTCCGGAGCGAGTGCCTGCCCCTGCCGCCGCAAATGAAAAGACCCAGTTCATCAAACAGCGGATTGATTGCCGCCTTGAGCGCACCCATCACCGAGGTGGTGACGCCTGACGAATGCCAGTCCATGCCCAGGACGCACCCGAGCGCCTGGAACCAGAACGGATCCGACAGGCGCGTGAGTAATTCGGATGAACCCCGCTCTGCAACGAGGGCACGCACAATCTCGCGGCCGAGCGCGGTCATGCGGCTGTGAAGCCATTCGGGTACATGGCCGCCGTGCAACGGAAGGTCTGCTGTTCCTGACCGTTTCATACTGTCAAAATAGTATTCCGGCCGTCCGTACCGTGCCCGGCTTTTCTCCCTGAGCGATAATCCCCAATGTATATTAGATGGCTTTTTATTGCAGTCGCTCGCTTTTTTCCAGGGTACCCCGAGAAGCCTTGCTCCGATCCGAAATCCCTCGATATCTCGCGGTCGCTGTATTTATCATGGAAGCGTTTCCTATCGTATCATGCATTCCGTCAGCAAGACAAGAGTGATTATATGAGCCAGCGCTATATCCGCAACATCGCCATCATCGCTCACGTGGACCACGGCAAGACCACGCTGGTCGACCAGCTTTTCAAGCAGAGCGGCATGTTCCGCGACAACCAGGTGGTTGCGGAGCGCCTCATGGATTCCATGGACCTCGAGCGCGAGCGCGGCATCACCATCGCCTCCAAGAACGGGTCGTTCAAATACCGGAGCCACCTGATCAACATCATCGACACGCCGGGCCACGCCGATTTCGGCGGCCAGGTGGAGCGCGTGCTCAAGATGGCCGACGGCGCGCTCCTGCTTGTTGACGCGCAGGAAGGCCCCATGCCGCAGACGTATTTCGTTCTCAAGAAGGCGCTGGCGCTTTCCCTGCCCGTTATCGTGGTGGTCAACAAGATCGACAAGCCGGCGGCGCGGCCCGTGTGGACCGTGAATCAGGTGTTCGACCTGTTTGTCAAGCTCGAAGCTCCCGACCACGTGCTCGATTTCCCCGTTATCTATGCTTCGGCGAAGGACGGCTACGCGCGCAACGACCCGGATGACGATTCCACGACCATGGGACCGCTGTACGACATGATCATCAACCGCATTCCGCCGCCGTCGGGCGACCCAAGCGCGCCGCTCCAGATGCTCGTGAGCTCCATCGACTATTCGCCGTACCTGGGCAGGCTCGGGATCGGCAAGATAACCAACGGAACGCTCAACATCAACAAGGATATCGCAGTCGCATTGCGCAACGGGTCGCTCATTCCCGCGCGCATCACCAAGGTGTACCGGTTTGAAGGCAACGTGAAGGTCCCCACCGAAACCGCGTCGGTCGGCGAAATCGTCGCGGTTGCGGGAATGGAGGAAGTCACGGTGGGCGTCACGTTCACCGACCCGCTCACACCGACGCCGCTGCCGCCCACGGTAATCGATCCGCCCACGATTTCGATGAACTTCATCCCCAACGATTCCCCTTTTGCAGGAACCGAGGGACAGTTCGTAACCTCACGCCACGTGCAAGAACGTCTCCAGCGCGAAATTCTGTCCGACGTTGCGCTCCAGGTTGAGCCTCTGACGGACAGGATCGGCAGCAAGGTGTCGGGCCGCGGCGAGCTGCATCTGTCAATCCTCATCGAACGCATGCGCCGCGAGGGGTACGAACTGCAGGTGACGCGGCCGCAGGTGATCATGAAGGAAGAAAACGGGAAGCTGCTCGAACCCTACGAAGAACTCACCGTGGACGTTGATGAGAACTACGTCGGCGTGGTGATCGAAAAGCTCGGCCGGAGAAAAGGCCAGATGCTGAGCATGGACACCCACAACGGCATGGCACGGCTGGTTTTCAAAATTCCCACGCGCGGCCTCCTCGGGTATCGCGCCGAATTCATGACCGACACCAAAGGCATGGGCACCCTGAACTACGTATTCGCGGAATACGGACCGTATG
>DATFYJ010000332.1:0-2110 GCA_035315105.1 Chitinivibrionales bacterium | reverse complement strand
GTGCGGCCGATTCAGCAATTGTCAACAACCGCGTTTTCGGCCCTGTCGCGCAATTCCTTCATCACGTTCCGCTACACGGTCGCGCAGGATTCCCGGACGAAAATCGCCCTATGGAATTGTGCAGGTCAATGCATCAGGATTCTTTATGATGGAACACAATCAAAAGGCAGTCATGTTTTATACTGGGAGGGTAAATATCAATCAGGTCAACTATTGGGTGCCGGGGTTTATCTGGCAAGGCTGGAATCGGGCGGCAAGAGCATTTCAGCGAAGATCTTGCTCGCAAAGTGAACCGCTAGCTCGATGGGAATAGGTTTTTCTTGACGGATCAGGATCAAAAAATACAAGCGCAAACGGCCGGGGGACTCACCAAAATAACAACAGTAGCTTGCCGCGCTTTGCTCGCAATGACACTTCTTTGCTATTCTTCACAGATAAGAATTTACGATTTGCAGATTCTTTCACCAGCCACAACTCTCCATGGGTGCCCCCACACAGGAGCTTGATTCTTGCAACTGCCTCCACTTGGGGTGCACCCAGGAGGGGGTAGCGCAGGACACCGCAGGCCGAAGGCCGAGGTGGCCGGAGCGAGGGGGATACCTCCCCCCATAAGAACTCTTCCATTCTCCATTGTCTACTTCTTTACCGCTTTTACGCACTCTAACGCTCTTACCTGCTCCTCCAGCGTCTTCGGATCATATCCTAAATCAAACGCCTTTTCGCTGACCAGCGACACGTCTTTTGCCCGCGGCGCGGGAAAGGTCTGGTCCTTCTGCAGAACGGGAACGATTGACGACGCATTCCTGCCGAGCGCCTTTGCGACAAGGAGTCCGAAGTCGTATCTGGAAATCCTTTCCCTTCCGCCAAGGTGCAGAAGGCCGGAAGACATTCCGAGCGCCAGAAGCAGGCCCTGCGCGGCCGTGGAACCGCTCACGGGCGTCCGGTACTCATCGGTAAAGAGCTTGAGTTCGCGCTTTTCGACAATCGCGGAAATGATGGGCTGGATAATGCTCTTTGCGGGCGCGGGCGCGTCGCCGAACATGAGCGGCATGCGGCAGATGGTGACGTCCGGATACGCTTCGGCCATGCCCTTTTCGGCCGCGACCTTGTGTTCGCCGTAGATGTTGACCGGGCCGACAGGGCTCTGTTCGTCGTACGGCGGCTTGTCGCCGGCAAACACCAAGTCGCTCGACGTGAACACGCAGGGGATTCCCTGCTGGTTGCACAGCGAGGCGACCGCGATTGACGCCTGCACATTGTTCCGGTACGACTCGGCCGGATTCTGTTGGCACAGGTTGGGGTCCGGGTACGCGGCGCAGTGGATCACCGCGTCGGGCCGGATGTCGCGGAACACGATGGAAAGCGGGTCGTGGTCGGCGCAATCGACCCGCAGGGTTTTCACCTTGTCAATTGCGACGGGGTGCGAATTAAACGTGCCGAACACGTCACACGATCCGCGCGCCGCAAGGCACACGTTGTACCCGAGAAAACCGGACGCGCCGGTAACGAGCAGTTTTTTCATGGTCCTCCTACCTCAGGAAATAATAATATGCGCACGACATAATCAAACACGCCGCGAGCACGGCGAGCGACGGAGCGAGAATGTACCGGTACGAACTGTACAGCCGCGTTTTGAAATACTGGTTCGTCACCACAAAGCAGATGTGGACCGGAGACAGCAGCATGCCCACGTACCCGCACCCGAAGGCGAACACCGTTGCCGCGCAGGCGACATTGAGCGGCGGCGACGCTCCGAGCAGCGCGAACACGATGGGAAAACTTGCGCCCACGAACCCGAACGCCACGCCGGTCACCGCGCCGGAAATAAAGGGGATGAGCGCGATAACGAGCAGGAGCGGTATTCCCATGGCGAGGAACTCGTCGCGCATGGCCGTGACCAGCGTTGAACCGCCCGCGCCGGAGAGCGGGCACGTGAGCGCCGCGGAAAACACCTGGATGCCGAGCACGAGCAGCATCATGTCCCAGGTATTCCTCTTTGCAAACATGGGGAGTGCGCGCCTGAGAGCCGCACCGTTCCCCGCAAACACCAGGAACAGACCCGCCGCAAGCCCCGCCACCATCCCCACGATGTTCGCAAGGGTCTTGGTCA
>DATFYJ010000331.1:0-6526 GCA_035315105.1 Chitinivibrionales bacterium | reverse complement strand
GGAGTGGAGGCCGCGCCAAAGCGCGGTGCTGCCTGATCCCTAGCCGAAGGCGATTGGGACAGGCAGCCCGAGGCCTGCGGCCGAGACCGTAAGGACGGCCGCCGCTGCGAAGCAGCGGGGCGCCCAGACCTTCTCTTGAGTTTTAAGACAGGCTGTACTTCCCCCACCAAGATCATCAACTTTCTTATTTGACACTTTATTTCGGAATCGCATTCTTAATATCTTCGATCAGGTCCTCCGTATTTTCCACGCCGAGCGCGAGCCTGATGAGGCCGTCTTTTATGCCCACGGCCAGGCGCTCCTTGCGCGTGTAGTCGTAGTAGCTTATCGAGGCCGGGTGGGTGATGAGGGATTCGACCCCGCCGAGGCTCGGGCCGATGTTGATGATCCGGAGCGCAGACAGGAATTTGTGCACGTATTGCACATTGTCTTTGACTTCAAAAGTGACCACGCCGCCGAAGCCCTTCATCTGGCGGACCGCCACGTCGTGGTGCGGATGGCTTTTGAGGCCGGGATAGTACACGCGCCGGATTTTCGGGTGCGCTTCGAGGAATTCGGCCACTGCCTGGCCGTTTTCATTGTGGCGTTTCATGCGCAGCTCGAAGGTCTTGAGCCCGCGGATGAGGAGATACGAGGAATGCGGATCGATAACCCCGCCGGTCACCTTGAGGTAATCCCGAATGGGCGAGGTGAGTTCCTTTTTGCCAAGCACCACGCCGGCAAGAAGGTCGTTGTGTCCGCCCAGGTATTTTGTGGCGCTGTGGATCACGAGGTGAATGCCGAAATCGAGCGGCCGCTGGTTGTAGGGCGTTGCGAACGTGCTGTCCGAAATCACCATGATGTCCGGCCGCGATGAAAAAATGGTCATGAGCCGTTCGAGGTCCATGATGTTGAGGTACGGATTGGTGGGCGACTCGGACAGAAAAATGCGGGTGTTCTTCCGTATCGCGCGCTTGATCGCGTCGTAATCGCACATCTTGACCACGGTGCAGGCGATGTCGAACTTGATGAGCCTGGTCTTGCAGAAATCGAATGTCCGCTTGTAGGCGTCGTCGGTGACGATCATGTGGTCGCCCGCGTTGAGCAGCGCGAACAGCGACGTGGTGAGGGCGCTCATGCCCGACGAGAAAAGGACCGCGTCTTCCGCGGCTTCGAGCGCCGCCAGCTTTCCTTCCGCGGCATACTGGGTGGGATGGCCGTAGCGGCCGTATTCATAGCGGTTCTTCGCGCCCTCGGCAAGCTCCCGGATCTCCTTGGTGTTCTTGAAAATAAACGTGGAGCTCTGCACGATGGGCGTGGTGATGGCGCCGTACTCGTTGTACCGGACTTCTCCGGCGTGCACTGCAAGCGTCGAAAGGCCCTGGCTTTTCTTTGTGGACATAGATCGGCTCCGATGATTAAAAAGGTTTTCGTTCTCACCGAAAATGGACTGCGCACCGCAACAAAGCAAGGGTGCGTGTTCATTGACCGTTTGTAAACCCGCTATCCGGGCGGCCATCCCAGTTCGCGTCCCGCAAGGATATGTGCGTGCAGGTGCGGCACGAGCTGGCCCGCGTGTTCGCCCGAATTGATGACGAGGCGGTAGCCGTTTTTCGCCAGCCTCTGGCCGGCAACGGTTTTCGCGACTGCCTCGAAGAATTCTTTCATGACGTCCATTTTCTGCGCCGGGATATCCTGGACGGTCTGGAAATGCTCCTTTGGTATTGCAACAAGGTGCACCGGCGCCGCAGGGTTGATATCCTTGAACACGAGGGTGCTTTCGTCCTCGTACACTTTTGATGCTGGGATTTGTCCGGATACTATTTTACAAAAAATGCAATCTGACATATGCAATGCTCCTTGGTAAATAACTAATAAAGATTGGGCGCCCCGCCGCTTTGCGGCGGCGGCCCTCCTTCCGGTCCACCCCTTCGGGTGCTTCCAAGGGTCGTCCCTGCGGGCTCGGCCTGTCGGCCTCGTTGCCGGACCGCCCCTGGTCGCCTGCGGCGAGGGTCCGGGCGGCATCCCGCTTTGGCGGGACCTCCAGTCGCCCCTAACGCGCGGCAAAAGGAATCTATTCTGTCAAATTGGTCTTCTTGCGCCGATTCGCTCACGCAGGACTGTCGCCTCACCCGGCCGCTGCCGCGGCCGCCCCTCTCCACAGGCGGAGAGGGGAAATACAATCGGCAAGTGCACCTCCCTTCTCCACACTGTGGAGAAGGGCCGGGGATGAGGCGAAACGAGCATGCGACCAGTCATTTCCTCAACCGCTCAACTTCTAAACTCCTCAACTTCTCAACTATTCTCCTCGGGTGCCCCCACACGGGCACTTGGTTTTGCAACCGCACCCATAAGGGGTGCACCCAGGAGGGGGTGTGGGTCCAGACAACCGGCGTGCTTTCTGTTCTCAGGAAGAATGATTATTCGCCAAAATCAACACGCCGGTTGGCTGGACCCCAGGGGGAGCCTTCCCCCACATAAATCTCTTATTAGTTATTTATGATAATATAAATTGTATTTTCTAGTCAAATGAAAACCCCGTCAGACCCAAAGCCCATAAAAATACTTGCCCAGAACCGGAAGGCGTTTCACGACTTCGAAATCCTTGAAAAAGTCGAGGCCGGCATTGCGCTGCTCGGCGCGGAGGTGAAGTCGCTTCGCGAGGGCGGGATATCGCTTGCCGACTGCTTCGCGACCTGCGAAAACGGCGAGCTGTTCGTGCACCACCTGCACATAAGCCCCTATCAGCAGAAGGGCTTTGCCGTCGCCGAACCGTACCGGAAACGCAAGCTGCTGCTTCACAAGAGCCAGATCGTCCGGCTGGCCCTGGACGTGGAAAGAAAACATCTTACGATAATACCGCTTAAGGTATATTTTGATAAACAATGGGTCAAAATGGAACTCGGGCTGTGCCGCGGCATGAAAAAGTTTGACAAACGTGAAAAAATCGCAGCCGAGGAATCCAAGAGGCGTCTTGCCCAGCTCATGAGGACCCGCGGAAAACGGTGATCTTGGCTTCACAAAGGAACAAACGCTTTGCCGCCGGCTCCCTTGCGGGAGCATGCGCGCTTGTCGCAATGGCGGCATTCGCCGCTCGCGCGGCCGGCCCGCGGCTTGTCAACGAAATTGCCGGCAAGGAGCGGCCCCTCGCCGTGGTCGCCCGCAACGGGACCGCGTGCGTGTCGCTCACCGATTTCTGCGAAGGGCTCGGGCTCGCCTGGAAATGGGACTTTAGCGCGGAAAAGCTCGCGTGCTCGGCAAAGGGACTGCGGCTCGCGTTTGTCCAGGGCATGCCGTTCTATCTTGATAACGATACGCTTCGCCAGATGCCCGCCGAACCGGTCCGCGACGGCGGCCTGCTTTATGCGCCCGCCGTGATGCTGGCCTCGGTTTTTTCCCGCGCAACCGGCGATTCCATTTTCTGGCGCGAATCCGATTCGGCCATGGTCGTGTCGGCCCGTGCCGCGGCTGCAGCCGTGGAAAAGCCTGCGGCCGACACCGCAAAAGTCGCCGGCAGGGCCCGCGACACCCTGGCGCGGCCGCATGATACGGTCACCCGGTCGAAACAGCCGCAGCAGGAGGTGGTGAGGACCATTGTTATCGATCCGGGCCACGGCGGCATGGACCCGGGCGCAATAGGCCAGAACGGCATTGAAGAAAAGAAAGTGGTGCTCGACATCGCGCTTGCGCTGCGTGATCTGTTCAAAAAGAAAACAAAGCTTACCGTGTATCTCACCCGCGACGCCGACCGGTTTATTCCCCTGGTGGACCGCACGAAGTTTGCAAACGAGAAGAAGGCCGACATCTTCGTGAGCATCCACGCCAACAGCATCGAGGGGAACAAGAAGAAGAAGGACGGAACGCGCGGCTACAAAGTGTATTTTCTTTCCGAGGCGAAAAACGAGGAAGACAAGCTGGCTGCCATGCGCGAAAACGCGGTGATTGAGCTGGAAGACAAGACGCACAAGTACGACAACCTGCAGGACATCCTGATTCAAATGGCGGGAAACGAGTACCTCCGCGAGAGCCAGGATTTTTCCATCATGCTCACCGAGACGTTCTCCTCGTGCCTCAAGACCATTCCCCGCCTGCACCTGGGTATCGGACAGGCGAACTTCTGGGTGCTCAACGGCACCTACATGCCCTCGGTGCTCGTGGAAGTCGGGTTCATCTCCAACCCGCAGGAAGAAAAGGACCTTAGCGATCCTCCGGTGCAGAAATCCATTGCGTCGGGCATTTTCGAGGCGGTAATGAATTTCAAGAAGAAATACGAGGAAAGCCAATGAGCGACCCCAGGCCCATCGGCATGTTCGATTCCGGCCTTGGCGGGCTTACGGTGGCACGCGAAGTGTTCCGGTGCATGCCGGGAGAAACGGTGCTGTACCTCGGCGACACCGCGCGCTGCCCGTACGGCGGCCGCTCCGAAGAAACCATACGCACCTTCGGCATCCAGGACGCCCGGTTTCTGATGGAGCAGGACATCAAGATGCTCATTGTCGCGTGCAACACCGTGTCGTCAGTGGCGCTTGATTATATCCGCGAGGAGATAAACGAGATTCCCGTGGTGGGCGTGGTGCTTCCGGGCGCGCGCGCGGCCGTCAAGCGCACCACCCGCAGGAAGATAGGCGTGGTGGGCACCGCCGCCACCATCGGAACAGGATCGTACGAAAAAGCGATCCATGCCATAGACCCGGACATCAAGACCTACGCCAGGGCCTGCCCGCTTTTTGTCCCGCTTGTCGAGGAGGGACTGCTCGATGCCGACATCACGCGGCTGGCGGCGCAGCGCTATCTTGCCGATCTTGTCGCAATGGGAATCGACTGCCTGATCCTCGGCTGCACGCATTACCCGCTGCTGCTCGAAACCATCCAGAGCACGGTGGGCGGAAGCATCCAGCTGCTCGACAGCGCGCTGTGGGCCGCCCGCGAGGCGCACGACATCCTGTTCGCCATGCAGGGGCTTTGCGACACGCGCGAGGGCGGCATGGGGCACAGCCGCTTTTTTGTGACCGACGTGACGCCGCAGTTCGCACGGAGCGCGGCCGGGTTTCTGGGCGCGCCGCTGCCGAAAATGGAGAAAATAGAACTCGAACAGTTGACAAAAACGATATAACATCCGCAAGGAGGAATCATGTCTGGTCATTCTAAATGGGCCAAAATCAAAAGGTCCAAGGGAAACGCGGACGCTGCAAGAGGCAAGGTCTTCAGCCGTCTGATCCGTGAAATCACCATTGCCGCGCGCATGGGCGGCGGCAACCCGGACGGCAACCCGCGTCTCCGTTCCGCAATCGCTTCGGCCCGCACGGCGAACATGCCCAACAAGAACGTGGAAAACGCGATTGCCAAGGGCACGGGAACGCTCGACGGCGTCATGTACGAAGAGTTCTCGCTCGAAGGCTACGCGCCGGGCGGCGTTGCCGTGCTTGTCGAATGCATGTCGGACAACCGCAACCGCACCGTCTCCGAAGTCCGCCACGCCATGACCATGGGCGGCGGCAACCTGGCCGCCGTGAACTCCGTTTCGTGGATGTTCAAACCCCAGGGCGTCATCCTGATTGACAAGAAGGCAAAGGACGAGGACACGCTCATGGAAGTGGTGCTCAATGCCGGCGCCGACGACATGGCGCTTGAGGGTGACGAATACGAGATCACCACGAAAATCGAGGCGTTCGAAAACGTCCGCGCGGCGCTGGAAAAGGCCGGCATCACGCCCATCAGTGCGGAACTCACCAAGGTGCCGGACAACATGGTGAAGCTCGATGAGGACAAGGCGATCAAGGTGCTCCGCCTGATCGACGAACTCGACGAGCTTGACGACGCCCAGCACGTGTACAGTAACCTTGATGTAAGCGAAGAAGTACTTGAAAAATATGCTAAGGCATAATTGAAAAATAATGGTGGGGGAGGTGTCCCCCTGGGGTCCAGCCAACCGGCGTGTTGATTTTATAGAGACGAATATGCCGGTTGTCTGGACCCACACCCCCTCGTGGGTAGCCCCCGAGGAGGTTGATGGGCGAGAAAGAAACTTCCGCTGCGGGGGCACCAAGAAAAATTGTGGAATGATCCCTTCGACAAAGCTCAGGGCAGGGATTGCGGATTGATAAAAGCAGAGATGTCATTGCGAGCGAAGCGAAGCAATCGCCGGTAGAGTTGACAGTTGGCAGATGGCAGTAGATTCCAAGCGGATGCCATTTGGCGCAGGATGAGTACCTTGACAGAATAGATTCCCTCTGCCGCTGCGTTAGGGGCGACTGGAGGCCGCGTTAGAACGCGGTGCTGCCTGACCACGGCCCGCAGGGCCCTCGTGGCAGGCAGCCCGAGGGCGAGCCCGAGACCGGAGGGAGAACCGACCCCCG
Organism: Chitinivibrionales bacterium; assembly: GCA_035315105.1. Lineage (GTDB taxonomy): Bacteria > Fibrobacterota > Chitinivibrionia > Chitinivibrionales > FEN-1185 > FEN-1185. The sequence goes on along the minus strand of DATFYJ010000331.1, from coordinate 191 downwards.
CGAAGCGGGGGAAACGCCCAGAATTTCTCTCTTTTTATATTATGATAATCATGGGCATTGATCCCGGAACAAACAACACCGGCTACGGCGTTATTGAAGTTAACGGCAATTCCGTGTCCTATATCGACTGCGGGGTCATCCACATGAGCGCCAAGCTTGACATGCCGGAAAAGCTGGCCGGGATCTTCGAC
>DATFYJ010000330.1:0-16678 GCA_035315105.1 Chitinivibrionales bacterium | reverse complement strand
TGAAGAAAAGAGTGGCGGCTCTCGAAGCGGAGAACAAGCGCCTCGTTGCCGCTCAGAACACTCTTCTGGAGAAAACAACAGAATCCGCGGTCGCCCAGGGGGCCGATGCAAAAATCCGCGTGACATCGAAGACGGTCAGGGCTCTCAGGAGGAAACTCGGGCTTTCACAAGATTCGCTCGCCGCGCTGATCGGCGTGTCGGGCCAGTCGGTTTACGTTATGGAACGCAAGGGCGGTCGCCTCAGGCTGCGCGGTTCAACGCTCGTCAAGCTCCTTGCCCTGCGGGGAATCGGAAGACGCGAGGCGGCCAGGCGCGTGGAAGAGATAACCGCATCCTCCAAGAAGCAAAAAATTGCCGGGAAAAGAAAGACGGGAAAAAAGTAACGCAGCGAAACGGAAAACGCATTGGGCAGTTTGGACGTGGCGCCGGCGGCATTCGCCGGCGCCGTTTGTTTTTCGCGAGCAATGATGCCGGCCGTGACCAACCATGTGCCACCGGCACTTCGACGGTACGCCCGATCCCGCGGGGCGGCAAGCTTGTTTTCCCGCACCGAATTACGTAATTTGTTTGGGAGGTTTTGCCGACGCCGCGCTCCACCGAAAGGAACACCATGGCACATTCCCGCCGTGCTCTCGCATGCGTTTGTCTGGTTCTGGCTGCGCTTCTTCTTGTTTCCTGCGCCGCAACGCAGCCGCACCTCATGCCTCTTGTCAAGACAGGCCCCGGATTCTGGAAAGGCCTGTGGCAGGGATTTATCGCCCCCGTCATGTTCTTTATAAGCCTGATTTCCGACCATATCAGGATTTACGCCTACCCGAACGCAGGCAGGTGGTACGATTTCGGGTTCATGCTCGGAATAGGCGGCTTTTCCGGCGGCTTTTTTGCCTGGCTCAGAAAACGCGGACGTGACGAGTAATCGTGATACACCGTTCTTTTCCGATTTGTCGCGTTTCCGGGCGCTGGCGCACGATACCGCCGCCAACAATACCTCATCCCGGACGAACAAACCCATGAAATCTCTTTCCCATTTTCTAGAATATTGCGGTCTGCGCGCTGCTGAATTTCTTGTATGCGCCGTGCCGCGCCGGTGTGCGCTGGCCGCAGGGGCGGCCGCGGGGACGCTGCTTTTTTACGCGGGCGTCTACCGAAAGGTGGTCGAGAGGAACTTCGACCACGTCGGCATGCTTGACGGAGAGGAACGTCGGAAAACGCTCCGTGCCCTGTACGCAAACATCGGCAGGTACGGTTCCGATTTCCTGCGGGCCGGGCGCGATTCTCCCCCCTACGCCGTAAACAACCTTGATGAAGTGGACAGGGCTCTTGCAAGAGGCAAGGGAATGATCGCCGTGCTGGCGCATTTCGGCAACTGGGAACTGCTCGCCGCCATCTTCGGCTCCCATTTTTCCGACCTCAACGTCCTTGCCCGGCCCATGCACAACCCTCTGGTCGAGAAATGGCTTCTTGCAAAAAGGAAGCGTGCGAAGGTTACTCCCATCTACGCCTCGGGCGCGCTGCGAAGGATGCTTACCGTTCTCAACCGCAACGGCATCATCGCCATGCTCATCGACCAGTATGCGGCCGATCAGGGCACGCCTGTGCTGTTCCTGGGAAAACCCGCCAACACGGTGCGCACCGTTGCCGGACTGTTTCAAAAAACCGACTGCGGCATCGTGCTTCCCTTTGCGCTGCTGAAGCCCGACGGATCGTACAACATCGTCATAGAGGCGGCGCCGGCAATAGACGTCTCCCGCGACAGCAAGGACGAATTCATCGCCGCGGTCCAGACGTCGCACAACGCCGTGCTGTCGCGGTGGATCAGGCAGTACCCGGAACACTATTTCGGATGGTTCCACCGGCGGTTCAAGGACAGCATTTCGTATTGATTGGTTGACTGTTGACAGTTGTCGGTTGACAGCGGAATAACAGGTCGAGCCAGTACAATGAAAAAACTTCCTCTCCCCAGACTGGACAAGAATCCCGAACTCGGAAATCTCCTCCTCGCGCACGCAAGGCTCAGACGCGGCGAAATCTGGGACGACCCGCTTGGCAAGCACCGGATAGGCTGTCTGGACGCGGGATGCCGGGCCGACATTGACAAACTGATGGGCGGCAAAAAGGCCGTATGCGCGATTCAGGATCCGCCCTATAACCTTGCCGCCTTTGAGCGGCGGGATGTGCGGGAGTTTGTCCGATGGTGCAAAACGTGGGTCGACGCGACGGACCATGCCTTGACAGACAACAGCTCCCTGTACGTTTGGCTCGGCGCCGACCAGAAAAGCGGCTTCCAGCCGCTGCCGGACTTCATGATTATGATGCGCGAAACGCCATTTATGGCCCGCAGCTTCATCACCATGCGAAACCAGCGGGGCTACGGGACCCAGCGCAACTGGATGGCAGTCCGGCAGGAACTGCTCTACTACGTCAAGGGCGATCCGGTTTTCAACCCGGACGCAGAGTACACCGGCATCCCGAAAATCCTGCGCGGGTATTACAAGGAAGTGAACGGCGCGGTGAAAGAGAACCTGGAGCGGAGCAAATCCCCCTTCATCCGCGCCGGCAACGTCTGGGTCGATATCCAGCAGGTATTTTACAGAATGGAAGAAAACGTGAACGGCTGCTATGCCCAGAAGCCGCTTGCGTCCGCCGAGCGCATCATTCGGGCAAGCTCGAAGAAAGGCGACCTTATCGTCGACTTCTTCTGCCACTCCGGCTCAACGCTCCTTTCGGCCGAGATGAACAACCGCCGCTGCTGCACCGTCGATGCCTATCCCGTCTACTGCGAAATCGCAATAAGAAGGCTGGAGCGGTTCCGGAAAACCGGGAAAACAGGGTGGCAGAACGGGAACCCGTTTGAAAAGGAAATCGGTTCCGACCCGCGGCTGAAATCGCTTGTCGGGAGGGGCTCCACGGTTGCCGATGACTGCCAGCGGAACCGGCCTGACTCGCATGGAGAAACTCTCATGACATCATCACCGGATCGTTGACAGATACACCTTCACAATCGGAGGGTCCCGTGAAGTTTTCATTCAAGCTCAAAGGCTCTGATTGGTTCGGACTCTACCTGGCGGTCATCGTGTTTTACATTGTTCCGGTCGTGGCGATGCAGCTGCTTGGAAGGGCAATAAAGGAAGATCCCGGAAATATATCCAACATGCTGGCGATCTTCTGCCTCATGGTTGTCATGATGCTTGCAATCCTCATCCTCGCAACGCCCATTCTGAGAAAAATCATAGGCGGGGTATGCCTTAACGACCAACCGTTCACCTACTCCGGGAAAACCGGCGAATTCGTTCTTCTCAACATCGGCAGGGGCCTGCTTTCGCTGATCACCCTCGGCATCTATGCTCCGTGGTATGCGACAAGGCTGCTTAAATACCTTGCGGGCAGAACGTCCTTTCACAACGCCTCCTTGAGCTTCAATGGAAAGGGGTTCCATCTGTTCGGCCTGCTTCTCGCCACGCTGGTTTTTCCCCTGATCCCCTATTCGGTGGCAGTCGCAGCAATCGGAAAAGGACTCATCGGAAACATCTGGTTCGCGGTTGTTAACCAGGCCGTCGTGGTTCTCATTCTGATACCGTACATGTACTTCGTTTACAAATGGTCGGTCAACGCCGGGTACAGGGGCTACTCGATACGATGGGAGACGCAGGCGCTCCCGTCGATGGGCATGATACTGCTGCAGATTCTCCTGACCATAATCACCCTCGGCATCTACTATCCTGTTGCGCTTGCAAAGATCTATGCCTATTTCATGAGCAGGACCGTTGCCCGGGAACAGGGTTCCGGCGGCTACTCATTCAATGCCAGCTTCAATTATTTCGGCGTGTGGAAGACCGTCTGGGCGCAGATACTACTCACCGTCATCACCTGCGGGATATACGGAGCGTGGGCATACTGCAGGGTCATTCGGGTGTTCGTGGATAACACGTCCGTCAAAAAGCTGGAAACGATCTAGAAGGCCCTTTTGATTGCAGATTGTAGAATGTAGATTTTAGATTATAGAATGACATCATTTCGCACGTGGTTTTGCCATGAAAACAAACCGGACCTTCCCCTGCCCTGCCTGCGGCGGCGAGGTGCGCGTCGGCGCGAAGTCCTGCCCGCACTGCGGCTCGGACGAGCGCACCGGATGGAGCGACAAGACCTACCTTGACGGAATAGACCTCGGCGACGACGTCGACTACGAAGAGCTCCGCGAACAGGAATTCGGAACCGCCGGAATAGCAAAGCGGAAGGTCTCATGGGTCGCTGTCGTCGCGGCAATCCTTCTCGCCCTTGCCCTTGCCGGGTTCATTAAAATGCTGCTTTGATTCCACGTCTGTCCCGATGACCGGCCGCCTGCGCTTGTGTGTGAAAATGTATTTTTTTAACTATGCTCCAGACCCGCCACGAAATACTTGAAGGATTCAAGGCTTCGGCGATCGTGCCCCACCCGCAGTATCCGGGGTTCGAGACGTTTAACGGCCTTTCATTGTGGATGCCGCAGGGCGTTGTCCTCGAATTGCCCAGGGTGAAAATAGCAATCGGTCGCCTCGATTATCTCAGGAACTTTTCGATGCCTGCCGGCACTCCCGACACCATGCTCCGATTCCAGCAGGACTGCTACCGGCTCTGGTACCAGGTTGACGGAACAGGAATACTCCAGAACGCGACGCGCAACACCTTCGGCAGCGCCAGGCCCGGCCTGCTCGGCGTGATGGACATCGGCGAGCGGCACGCCTACCTCCACCAGAAGGGGCCGTTCGAATGCTTCCTCATGGAGTTTTCCCTGCTTCCGTCGCACCATGCAAAGTGCTACTGGAACTCGGAGGTCGAGGGACGGGCCGTGCTTGACGGAAACGACAGGCTCTATTTCGAGAACCTCGTGTTCGACTGCATCCGCGTGATCGCGCACAACCGGGAAATGCTGGGCCTCGCATCCATGTCGCGCATTTTGGAAATCCTTGTTGTCCTTCTCGGCAAGGGGATTCTTGTCATCGAGGAAAGTCAGTTTCCAAAAAACAAACAAAAGAGCCTTGTGGCAAAGGCAATCGGCTACATGAGGATCAACTACGGTTCGCTTCACCGGCAGGACGCGCTTGCGCGCGAGTGCGGGGTCGACATCAATTATCTTAATCTGATCTTCTTCCGGGAAACGGGAAAAACGCTGTACCGGTACCTGGTCGATATCCGCATGGAACACGCGAAACACCTGCTCGAAGAGAACGCTGTTCCGGTGGCGGACATCGCCTCGGCGGTGGGCTACCCGAACGCGAATTCGTTCACGCGGGCGTTCAGGCGGCAAGAGTCGCTCACGCCGACGGAATACCGGCACCGGCAGCATAACCTGCCTAAGGCCGCACCTTAACAGACGGAGACGGTGTCATGGAATTCATCGTGTGCAAGTTCGGCGGAACGTCCGTTGCGACCAAGGAGACCCTGCACCAGATCGCAAAAATCCTCGAGCTCAAGCCCACCAGGCGCTGCGTGGTGGTCTCGGCGCCGGGAAAGACAAAAGGCGTTTCCGTCAAGGTCACCGATCTTCTCATCAAGGCGACCGCCAAGGCGCTTTCCGGCAAGGACGCCTCGCCGGAGATCGGCGACGTCAAGAACCGTTTCCGCGGCATCTACGAACCGCTCGGCGTGAAGAAAGACATCATTGAGGCGGTGCTCGACGATTTCGACACCCGGATCTCGGCTCCCAAGGAGCATCCGGGCAAGTTCCGCGACCTCGTGGTTGCGGGAGGGGAAGACGTCAATGCCCGGCTGTTCGCCGAGTACCTCAAGCACATCGGCAGGAAGGCGATGTACGTTTCGCCGAAAGACGCGGGCATGATCGTGACGCCCAGCTTCGGCGATGCGCAGCCCTTGAGCGAAATCTCGCTCAAGCTTGCGGGCCTCAAGAAGATCTGCTCCCAGCACATCGTGGTGTTCCCGGGGTTCTTCGGCGTGACGCGCGAGGGCGACGTGGTCACGTTCTCACGCGGCGGTTCGGACCTCACCGGCTCGATCCTCGCGGAAGCCCTTGACGCAGTGGAATACGAGAACTGGACCGACGTCGACGGCATCTTCTCGGCCAACCCGAACGCCGTGGAGAACCCGCTCCAGATCCCCGCGCTCACCTACAAGGAGATGCGCGAGCTCTCGTACATCGGCTTCAACGTGCTGCACGAGGAGGCGGTGCGCCCCGTGATGCGGAAGAAGATCCCCATCCGGCTGCGCAACACCTTCAACCTCGACAACCCCGGCACGCTCATCGTGTCGGAACGGCTGCCCAGCCAGCGCGACGTGACCGGCATCGCCAGCGGCGGCGGATACTGCAGCTTTACATTGCAGAAATTCCTCATGAACCGCGAAAAGGGGTTCGTTCGCCGGCTCCTGTCGATCCTGGAGGACCTCAGCCTCTCGTACGAGCACTGCCCGTCGGGCGTGGACAACATCTCCATCATCCTCGACCAGAACCAGCTTAAGCCCGAGGACGTCAACAACATCATCCGCCAGATCGACGAAACGCTGCATCCGGACGACATCAAGTCGGAGTTCGGCATCGCGCTGGTGGCCGTGGTGGGCGAAGGCCTGCTGCACAAGATCGGCGTGCTGGCGCAGGCCGCGGCGGCGCTGTCAAATGCGAACGTCAACATCAAGATGTGCAACCAGGGAAGCTCGGAGATAAGCATGATATTCGGCATCGACGCGTCGGATGAGACAAAGGCGGTGAATGCGCTGTATCAAGAGTTTTTCAAGTAAAAGCTTTCCATGTAGGGGATGGTTCCCCCTCGCTACGGCCCCGTCGCGCTACTTTACAAACCAACACTCCAGCGACGCGTGACCGGTCCTCCGCTACCCCCTCCTGGGTGCACCCCAAGTGGAAGCAGTTGCGGAACCCAACATCTGTGTGGGGGCACCCAAGAAGAGCGGCTGTATGTGTAACTTTCTTTACTTTGTCACTTTGTTACTGCGGGTCACCAAGAAGAATTGTAGATTGATCCCTTCGACAAAGCTCTGGGCAGGGATTGCGGAATGCGGATTGAAAGCAGAAAAGTGTCATTGCGAGCCCCTCGACCATGCTCGGGATAAACTCCGCGAAGCACCACGACTACTACTGCATACTGCCCAACAGGAGTAGCCGCGTCCGCGAATCTGCCGTTGAATCAATAGTTGAAAGCTGGACCGCGCGCCGGACATAAGATAATTGCCGTTCCATTTTTTACCCAAAAGGCACAGACCCGAGCGTATGATCACCGAACAACAGGCACTCTCGCTACTTGATAAATACAACCTCCCTTCGTCGCGCATTAACCATTCAAAGGGTGTCGCATCGTTTGCAAACGAGCTGGCATTAGCGATCAAACAACATCACCCGGAGCTCGACATCGATCCTGACAAAGTCCGAATCGCCGCCCTCCTTCACGACGTCGGCCGCGGCATGGAAGGCGACCATGAATTGAATTCAGTCAGAATCTTAAAACAGGAGGGTCTCGCAGACCTGGCAGACATCGTGATGCACGGCAGCATGTACGAGCTTTCGGTCATACATGGAGCGCCCGATGAGTCCCTTCTCCCCCGCACCATTGAGAACAAAATCGTGGCCTATGCAGACACCCGATTCAAAGACTCTCTCGTTTCCCTTAACGAAAGATTCAATGAAGTACTTGAGCGCCGGCGTCTTGAAAAGGAAAAATCCGAATCCGTGAAAATGGCCGCTCAACGGTATGATATTATAGAAAAAGAACTCATGGAGCTTGCATCATGAGAGCACTTGTCTTTGACGGCGCCCTCCGCCTCGTAGACGCGCCTGTTCCTGTCCGTAAAAAAGGCGAAGCCCTGATACATGTTACAAAGGCCGGCATCTGCAACACCGACCTCGAAATCCTCGCAGGATACATGCCGGGTTTCAAAGGCATACTCGGCCACGAGTTCATAGGCCATGTCGAAAAAGCCGATGACAGAAGTCTCATCGGCAACCGCGCAACCGCGGAAATCAACTGCGGGTGCGGCACGTGCGGATATTGCAAAAGCGGCATGGAGCGGCACTGCCCCAACCGGACCGTTATCGGCATACAGGGCCGCGACGGCGCGTTCGCCGAATATATTTGCGTTCCGTCAAGACACGTTATACTGATCCCGGACACCATCCCGGAGACAAGCGCAATTTTCATCGAGCCCCTTGCCGCAGCGCTTGAGATCAAGGAACAGGTTTCTCTTGAAAATAAAAACGTACTGCTTATTGGTGACGGAAAGCTTGCACTGCTTATCGCCCATGTACTTTCGACCCTTACGTGCAAAGCAATGGCGGTCGGCAGACATGCTGAAAAGGTTGATATGATGAGAAAGCTTGGCGTGCCCGCCGTCCTGTCAAGTAACTTCAAGCATGACCTGTTCGACGTGGTAATCGAAGCCTCCGGAAACCCCGACGCGTTTTCCATGGCAGTTGAATGCGTCAAGCCGTGCGGGACGCTGGTTCTCAAGAGCACCTACGCGCGGAACATTACCTTCAACCCCGCTCCCATCGTGGTCAACGAGATAACCGTGGTTGGTTCACGGTGCGGACGTTTTTCAGAGGCTTTTCACTTTCTGGAAACCTGCAAGCCTGATTTTTCACGGATGATTTCGAAAGAATTTCCGATTGAGAATGGTTTAGAGGCGGTTGAGTATTCGAAGAAGCCGGGGATATTGAAGGTATTGTTGAAGATGTAATAGAGATACCTTGTTGGGGGAGGTTTCCCCCTCGCTCCGGCCTCCTCGGCCTCCGGCCTGCGGTGTCCTGCGCTACCCCCTCCTGGGTAGCCGCCTTGACAAAGCAGTTACAAAACCACGCATTGTTGCGGCGGCACCCACGAAGAGTTGTTGAAAAGTTGAGAAGTTCAATGAAGAATGGCTGTTTCACTCCTTGAGGATTCCGGCTGGCGCAAGCAATATCAATTGACCAAAATTATTTCTCTTGCCGCGCGTTAGGTGGACCGGAGGGTGAGCAAGAGCGAATTGTCGCCTGATCCCTCGCCGAAGGCGGTAGGGACAGGCGGCAACGAGGCCGATAGGCCGAGCCCGCAGGGAGACCGACCCGAGCAAAGCGAGGGGAACGCCCAACTCATCTTTATTGCATTTATCAACTTGTTTTAATGCGCCTCGCTCCAATTCCTCCCCTTCCCCGCCTCCACCTTAAGCGGCACGTCGAGCTTGTACGCCCCGCTCATCATTGCACACACCCACGTTGCAAAAGAATCCGCGTCGGTTTCCTTCACCTCGAACACGAGCTCGTCGTGGACCTGCAACAGCATGGTGAAGGGGCACGGCGCCGACGCGCGATCTTTACTGATGCGGATCATGGCGATCTTGATGATGTCCGCCGCGGTGCCCTGGATGGGCGTGTTGACCGCGGTGCGCTCGGCCGCCTCGCGCACCTGCCGGTTGTCGGCGTTGATTTCCGGTAAATAGCGCCGCCGGCCGAGCAGGGTCTCCGAAAACCCTTTTTCCCGCGCGGCCGCAATGCTTGTCGTCATGTACGACTTGACGGTAGGAAACTGTTTGAAGTAGTTGTCGATGAATTCCTGCGCCTCCCTGAAGGAAATGCCCAGCTGGCGCGACAGGTTGACAGGCCCCATGCCGTACATGAGGCCGAAATTGATGGTCTTTGCGGCGCGCCGCATTTCGGGCGTCACAAGCTCTGGCATGATGCCGTAGATGGCCGCCGCGGTCTGGCCGTGGATATCCTTGTCCTCGTGGAACGAGTCCGAAAGAAACCGGTCCTTTGACACATGCGCCAAAATGCGGAGTTCTATCTGCGAGTAATCGGCCGAGACGATCGCCTTTCCTGCCGGTGCGATAAACGCCTCGCGGATGGCGCGTCCCGCATCGGTGCGCACCGGAATGTTCTGGAGGTTGGGGTTCGCGCTCGACAGTCTTCCGGTCGCGGCAATGGTCTGGTTGAACGTGGTGTGGAGTCTGCCGCTCTTTACGAGCACCTGCGGCCCCAGTGCGTCGATATAGGTTGACAACAGCTTCTGCACCTCGCGGTATTCGAGCAGCTTGGGCACCACGGGATGGCTGTCCTGCAGTTTCTCCAGGGCGTCGACGTCGGTGGAAAGCCCGGTCTTGGTCTTTTTAGATTTCGGCAGTTTTAGTTTGTCAAACAGTACGACCGAGATCTGTTTCGGCGAATTGAGGTTGAATTCTTCGCCGCTAAGCCGGTATATGTCCTTCGAAATGGCATACAGGCGCTTTGAGTACTCGCGCGAAAGCCGGGCAAGCAACGCTTCGTCAATGCAGACACCCTCCCACTCCATGTCGGCTAGGACGCCCACGAGCGGCATCTCAATATCGCGGAAGAGCTTGCCCAGGTTTCTCTCTTCAAGCACCGGCTCGAACAATTCCTTAAGGTGCAAGGGAAGGATCACGTCCTCGCATGAATAGCTCGCGGCGTCGGCAATGGCTGTTTCGGAGAAATTCAGCTGCTTCGCACCCTTGCCGATAAGCGCCTCGATGGGGATTGCAGTAACGCCAAGCAACTGCGCGGCCATGGCGTCGAGGCTGTAGTTGCGCTTGCCGGGATCGATTACGTATCCGGCGACCATGGTATCGAACGAAATCCCGGCCATGTTGAGCCCGTGGTTCCTGAACACCTGGTAATCATACTTGAGGTTCTGGCCGATCTTGGCGATTGCGGCGGATTCAATCACCGGTTTCAGCACGGCAAGGACTTTCGCAAGGGGAAGATTGCCCTCCGGCGCAGTGTGGCCCACCGGCACGTACAGTGCGTCTGTTTTGTCAACGGCGAGCGAAATGCCAACGAGCGACGCCTCGCGCGGAACAAGGCTCGTGGTTTCGGTGTCGATCGAAATGCGCTTCGCCTTTTCTAATCTATCGACAAATCCCTCAAGCTCCCCAAGGCTTTTGCAAACTGCAACGTGATAGTCGAGCTTCTTGTGCTCCGCAAACATCGGGTGGGAAAGCAGGGACGCGAATTCGAGCTCCTTGAAAAACGCCGCAGCTTCACTTTTGTTGACAGGCCGAGCGGCAAGGCCGCTCAGGTCCACGTCGTAACCGATGTCGGTGTGAAGTGTGGCAAGCTTGCGGGAAAGGACAAGCATCTCCTTGTTCTCGACGATCTTCGCCCGGAGCTTTTCGTTCTCGATGCACGAAGGATCGGCGAGCAGGTCGTCTATCGTGCGCGCTTTTTCGAGAATCTTCTGGGCCGTTTTTGGCCCCACGCCCGGAACGCCCGGTATATTGTCCGACGCATCGCCCATGAGCGCGAGAAGGTCGCGCACCTGTTCCGGCGGCACCCCGAGCTTTTCCTTCACCTGATCGGGGCCGATATTCTCTATGCCGCCGCTCGATTCGAAGGCCAGCATGCGCACCTTGGGGCCCACGAGCTGCATGAGGTCCTTGTCGCGCGTGACAAGAAACACCTCGAAGCCCTCCTTTTCGGCGCGCGTCGTGACATGTGCAATGATGTCGTCGGCCTCGAGACCGGGCTGGATAAGCGCCGGTATGTTGAACACGTCCACCAAACGCCGGATGAGCGGTATCTGCGACTGCATGTCGGCGGGCATTTCCTCGCGGTTCGCCTTGTATTCCTTGTACAGCTCGTGGCGGAACGTGGGCACGGGGCTGTCGAACACCACGGCAACGTACGGGCACGAATATTCGGCGAGCAGTTTGAGCAGGTAGTTTGCGAACCCGAACACCGCGCCGGTGGGCCTTCCTTTCGAATCCGTCAAGGGGTTCTTGATAAGCGCGTAGTACGCTCGGTAGGCAATGGCGTGGCCGTCGATGAGATACAGTTTCTTATCGGGAGCAGTGGATGATTTTGTTGGCATGAAACAAATATAAATAAGGTCGAGCCAAATACTGGGATAAAAGCCGTTGGATGAAAATGCAGATCTAAAGGGGGATGTATCCCCCTCACTCCGGGCGCCTTCGGCGTCCTGCGCTACCCCCTCCAGGGTGCACCCCAAGTTGAAGCAGCTGCAGAACCAAACACCAGTGTGGGGGCACCCACAAAGAGTCGTTGAAAAGTTGAAACTTTGAATAGTTAAAAAGCTTGACAAGATGCTCGGCGTTTTCTCGCGGATGCTGTTTGGCGCAAGAAGAAGTAATTGACTGAATAGAATTCCGTTGCCACGCGTTAGGCCGGACTGGAGGCCGCGTTCGAGCGCGGTGCGGCCAGACCACGGCCCGCAGGGCCTTCGTGGCTGGCCGCCCGAGGCCGAAGGCCGAGACCGGAAGGAGGGCCGACCCGAACGAAGGGAGGGGAACGCCCAACTCTTACTCTTAGTTATAAGTTACTTTTTGCAACATCCATCACCATGAACCTCAGTCTTTCGGCCACCATGCCAATCGCCAATTTTATCTCGACCCACCCTAGCAAGCGATAGCACAAGCACAATGAGAAACACGGCCGACAGGATCATTATCACCAGCGAAGGCTTTTCGGAAAAATCCTGAACAAGTTTCCCTTTTAAGGATTCCGTTCCGACAAGGGCGAATATTCCATTGAGCGCAAAGCCCATTGCCACCGACAGCACGGTGAGGGCGGCAAGATACACGGCAAGGATCTTCTTCCCCATCACCTCGGCGATGACGAGGATGAAGGATATGTTGGTGGCCGAGCCCACGGCGAGAAACACGAACGCCGCGCCGGGCGACAGGCCCTTTGCCATTAACACAACGGCGACCGGAATCGACGCGGTGGCGCAGATGTACATGGGCACGCCCACCACGATCATCAGAAGCATTGAGAGAAGCTCGTTGGCCGCAAATTTCTCGAAGAAATGGTCCGGGATAAGAAACGCAATGAGGCCCGCCGCGATAATTCCTATTGTCAACTGGACCGAAATATCGTCCAGAAAATCGCGGAACGCATACGTAAACACGCGTCTTGCACGGTACCAGAGCGAATGCGCATGCGGCCTCGGCTCGAAGCAGAGATTGCAGGAAAAGCGTTTATCGGATGCGAGAGGATGGTCGTGCCTTGAAGAAAACGGGATTGTGGCCAGCCCGCCGGCAATTCCCATCACGAGCGCGGCAACGGGCCTGAATATCGCATACACCGGCCCGAGCATGCCCCACGTCGCCGCGATGGAGTCGATGCCGGTCTGGGGCGTGGAAATAAGAAACGAAATCGTGGCGCCGTCGGACGCCTTTCCTTTGCGGAGCGACAGCGCCACCGGAAGAACGCCGCACGAGCACAGCGGAAGCGGTATGCCGAACAGGGCGGCCTTCACGACCGACGCAATGTTGCTGCCGCCCAGATGCTTTTCTATAAAGTCCCTGTGAATGAAAACGTGGAGCACACCCGCAAACGTCAGGCCCAGGAGCATGTACGGCGCCATATCCATAAAGGTTAGAAAAATTTCCCGTGCAACGCCAGATATCATGTTCCGGTCCCCGCCCAGATTCGCCGACCGCCGACCGCGCACAAAGCCACTGCATCCGGCAAATTTCCGGCCCACGTTCTTCGTATTGATTTTATCATGTATTTTTGATCGTTGTGCACAAGATAATCGACGAAAGGATTTTGTCCCATGCCTATTTACGAGTACGAATGCGGCACATGCGGAATTGTGTTTGAGGAAATCGTCCCTTCCTACACCAACAAGGTCCTTCCCTGTCCAAAGTGTAAATCCACCGAGACCAAAAAGCTGATGTCGCGCGTGGGCGGCATTGCCATGGGCAAGCTGTCGAGCGGTCCTGCGTGCCAAAGCGGCGCCTCGTGTCCGGGGGCTTCGGCTTGTGGGGCCGGGGCTGGGTGCTGTGGTGCGGCTATGTAGTCCTCGATATTATGTTTTCTTTGGCGGGGGAAGTATCCCCCTCGCTCCGGTCTCCTCGCCCTACGGCCTGCGGTGTCCTTCGCTACCCCCTCCTGGGTGCACCCCTAGAAAAGATAGTTGCAAAACCATGCTCCGCTGTGGGGGCAGCCACGAGGAGCAGCTATTGAGAATATCTCTTTAGAATTCCGCTTGGCGCAAAGACGTGTCTTGACAAAGCAGACTTCTTCTGCCGCGCGCCAGGCAGGACTGGAGGCTGCGCCAAAGCGCAGTGCTGCCTGACCACGGCCCGCAGGGCCCTTGTGGCAGGCAGCCCGAGGCCGAAGGCCGAGACCGGAAGGACGGCCGCCGCCGTCTTCGGCGGGGCGCACAGCTCTTCTCTCTTCAGTTTTGGAACAAGCTACACTTCCCCCTCCAAGATATCTTTTATTTGTATTTGTATTAGGTGGTTTCTGGCAGAAAACACTTTTTGCTGTACCATTGATTCAAAATCCCCGTTTATTCTTATATTCCTGGTTATCGCTCCTCAGCTTTCATTCCAGCAATAGTCCTGTTTCCCGGGACTGGTGCTCAGCATGAAATCCGTTATCGGCTTTCTGTCGCTGCTCCTTATTGTCCTGTTGTCCCGGGCCGGCCAGGACACCGCGGCCGTGCCCCAAAATGGTTCCGTTGCCGCTTCACGGTCCGGCGCGGAGAACGTTGACAGAATGGTCGTGCGGGCCGCGCATTCAATCAGCGACTCGGGAATAGACCGCCGCAACGCCGTGGTCTTTACCTCGAAAGAAATCAAGACCACGGCCGGCGCCGCCGGCGATATCAGCCGCTATCTGGGTACCCTGCCGTCAATCGTCTCCGCGCTCGGAGCGAAATTCGACAACACCCTTTTTGTCCGCGGCGGCCGCCCCAGCGAGATTGTCTTTTTTGTCGACGGCATAGAAATGGAAAACATCAACCACTTTTCCCAGGCCAACGGCTCGGGTGGCCCCATCGGGTTCATCAACTCGGATTTTATCCGCTCGGTGCGGTTCTATGCCGGTGACATGCCGGTCTCCTATCCTCCCAGGATGTCGTCGGTGGTGGACATCGACATGAAAGGCGGATCATTCTCTTCGGTTAGTGGCAGCGCGGGCATCAAGTTGACCGGCGGCCTCGCCTCGCTCGAAGGGCCGGCGTTCGGCAAAGAAGGCTCGTTCGCGCTCGCAGGAAGATACGTGGACTTTTCCGCGCTCCGCTCGATAATCGGTGACGAGGGCATCCCCAAGCTCGGCGACCTGTACGGCAAGCTCCTTTACCTGCCGTCCGCGAACCTAGTCATCTCGGCAACCGGGCTCTTTTCGTACAACACCTACCGGTACGGCTACCCCATGGTGCAGCAGGGCGACGACGGAGCCGCCCACAACAGCGGCATTGACGAAATAGAAAGGATCCTCCAGGGCGGCGCGGGACTGCTCTTTCACTACAAGGACGAGTCCCAGGAGCACCGGTTCCAGGTGAGCTATTCCCAGAGGGACGGGCAATCGTACGACAGCCTCGAATCGTTTTCGGACGCGTTCTTCACGCAGCACTACGCAAAAAACCCGGTGAGCAGCAACGCGGACAACCGCATGCATGCCTCGCTCAACACCAGCTCGCAATTCGCGGCCGGCGAAAACCAGTCGATCACCGCCGGAATCCGGGCCTACGATACAAAGTATTCTTTCTCGGTTTCCGACGAATCAATGAACAGCGGCACCTGCGTCATCTGCCAGAACGATTCCCCGGTCACCGTCGCCTGGGTCGAAAAACCGGTTGAAAAGGCCATTGCCATTGAAGGACCGGAGCTGGGAGCGTTCGCCGGTTACGAGCTCCGCGAAGGACTGTTTTCGGCATCGGCCGGCATGCGCGCGGATTATTTCAGGCTGCTTGACGATGTCGCGCTTTCGCCGCGCGTGGCGGGTATGGTCTCACTAGGCAACGCAGGCAGCATCGCCGCCGGGCTTGGACTGTATCACCAGTTCCCCACCGATCTGCCCACGATCCTTTTCGACGCGCTTTCGGTCAACGTAAACCTCCCGGACGATTCCCTACGCACGTCCGAGCTTTCGCTTCTTGGCCAGGCCAAGCCCCTCAGGTGCTGGCAGGCCACGCTCGGCTACCGCCTCACGCCGTGGGGCCTGGTTACGTCCAACGTGGAGGTATACTACAAGTGGTACGACCAGGAATACCGCTTTCTCTCGCCCGACGTGCAGGACGTGGTATATACAACAGTCGGCGGCGCGCCCGCCCTGCGGCCCCAGGACGGCCACCGGAGGGTGTACGGCGCTGAAGTATCTTTTGTCAATGCCGTGCGCGGCTGGCTTTCCTGTTCGCTCGGCGCGTCCCTGTTCGACGTGAAGAACCAGTTCGACAATGCGGGCTGGTATGACGACTGGACCGACGTGGGCTACACGTTTTCGGCCTCCG
The DNA here is from genome assembly GCA_035315105.1 of Chitinivibrionales bacterium. GTDB lineage: Bacteria > Fibrobacterota > Chitinivibrionia > Chitinivibrionales > FEN-1185 > FEN-1185. The sequence continues at coordinate 488 of DATFYJ010000330.1, read as the reverse complement.
CGACCGCGTCCATCCTGCGCGACCACACGGTTTCACTGTCGGTGTCGGGCTCGGGCGGAAGGCCGTACTGCCCGGAACTGGTGCGGGTGGATTGCGTGGGCCGCAGGTCCGCGACGATCGACACCACGGCGGGATACTATTCCCGGCGCCTTGACAGGCTGCTCACCACCAATTTCAGGTACGGGTTTACAAAGAGGTTATTCGGCGCCGAAGCGGAGCTCTTTATCGAGATAATCAATCTGCTCAACTACAAGCCGGTGCTCGAATACAAGTTCAACGGGACCGGGTTCCAGGAGGTGACGCCGTTCGGGATAACGCCGATATTTGGGATTAGTGTGAGGTTCTAATTACAATAAAGAGGCGCTTCCGGGTTTGGGGTGGCTAGCACTCTGAAAGTATAATAGAACGTATGAATGATAAAACCTTGTATGAAAAGATTCTTGGCGTCACCGCTCCGTGGCACGTGACGGATGTTCAGATGGACATTT
>DATFYJ010000329.1:0-4182 GCA_035315105.1 Chitinivibrionales bacterium | reverse complement strand
ACCGACTCGCAGAACAGGCCTTTCTCCCACAGGTATCGCTGGCATTCCCTGAGACCATAGCCTCCGGGAATGGTGATGATGTCGCCGGCTTTCTGGTCCTTCGCAAGAGTAAATCCCATCACTGAAAGCGCGGTGCGGTCCGCATCGCTGAGGCCCGTTACGACGCATTCGGCGTCCCCGACTTCCTCGGAAATGAGTTGCGCAAGAGGCCCCTGATACGTAAGGCGGCCTTTTGACAACACCACGACATGACTGCACAGCGATTCCACATCATCAAGAATATGAGAGCTGAAGAATATCGTCTTGCCCTCGTTTCCCAAGGCAAGCAGAATCTGCCTGAAAAGCCGCCGTCCCAGAGGATCCAGTCCACTCATGGGTTCGTCAAGGATCATGAGGTCAGGGTTGCATAACAGGGCCTGGGCCATTGACAGGCGCTGCTGCATCCCTTTGGAGAGGTTTTTTACCTTTGTATTGATGGCTGCCGACAATTCCACAGCCGCCAGCGCGCGCAGTATGCCGGTTTCGCCGGATTTCGCATACCCTTCAACGAGACCATAGGAAAATCGAAGGGTTTCCCCAACCGTGAGATGATCGTAAAAATAGGGCCGCTCGCTCAGAAACGAAACACCCTTTCGCGAGCTTGGAATGGCGGGATTTTGTCCGTTGACCAGGACTTTTCCGGTGGTGGGCCGGATAAGACCGAGGAGCATCTTGATGCAGGTTGTTTTCCCTGCGCCGTTGGGACCTACAAAACCGGTAATGGTGTTTCTCTCGACGGAAAACGTGCAATCGATGACGGCAGGCACCTTCTTTTCCCAGAAGTGTCTCCGGAAGTCTTTGGACACATGGGTGAATTCGATACTTTGAATTGCCATACTTGCATTTCGATGATTGGACAGATCCAATGTAAAGATAATAGCGGTTGCCTGCAACGTTCAAGTGTATTCTTGGAGGAGCGCCCATTTGTGATTCCGCAAGGTCCTTTACAGAAATGTTTTTCGGGTCTCCTGTTCGTGATTCCATCGAACTAGCCACCTTGTATTTTGGTTCCTATGTCAGACTGGAAAAAGGGATTGCTCCCGTGGTGCCGTCATTGCCAAAGGGCCGTGGTGGTCGGAATGTGGTTGGTTTGCAAGTCCTGGGATTGCGCAAAAGGTGCTGTCAAAGTCTTTCGTCAAGCGCATTTCTTTGGGAATGCATTGCGGAAAAAGCCTCAACCAGCGACATCAACACCACAGCAAGGCAAACACCCACACCTGACCGTTCAATCATTTGTTGCTCTTTTTGCGGCTGCATTTGCTCTGTGCACCCTTTTCTTCGGCATCTGGTCCATGATCCGGGTACAAAGCCTTTCGCAACAAAACAAAATATTGAAGGAAAAACGAATAGAGCTTCTCGGACAGATAAAGGAGCGAAACAAGGAGATTGCGGACTTGCGCAACCGCATCGACTCACCCTCCATCACAACGACTATGTCGTCACGGAACAGGAAGAATGCATTTGTCGTTCACACGGAACCTCCTGTTCCGGCTGTCGTTGATGGCCTGCCTGTCTCATTTGACAATGGCACTGTTCAGAAACGCCTTGTTGCTCTCACGTTCGATGGAAACGATCAGGCAAATGCCGCTGCGGACATTCTCGATACCCTCAAGTCGAGGAATATAAGGGCCACCATGTTCTTAACCGGCAAGTTTATCAGACGAAACGCCGACGTGGTGGGACGTATCATCGCCGAAGGTCATGAAATCGGCAATCACACCTTTTCGCACCCGCATCTGACGTCGTACGCACAGGATCATACGCAAACTGTGCTGCCGACAGTATCGGAGGAATTTCTCCACAACGAACTTGTCAAAACAGATTCTATTTTCCGCTCCATGTTTGGAGTGCCGCTAGCCCCTTTGTGGCGGGCGCCCTACGGCGAGTGCAATCGTATTATTAGCCTGTGGGGTCGGCATGCCGGATTTCTCCACGTCGGGTGGCGCCAGGGAAAAACGTGGCGGCTCGGTCTTGACAGCAATGACTGGACCCCCGACGAAGAGACGCCTGGTTATCATTCGCCTCGGCAGGTGTTCGAAAAGATTGTCGGCCTCGCCCACAGCGGGGGCTCCGGAATCAACGGCGGCATCATTCTCATGCATCTCAATTCCGCTCGTCTGCAGAAGGAGGAACAGGTTCATCATGTTCTCGGCAGGCTTATCGATACGTTGCAGGCTGCAGGCTACCGTTTTGTCACGGTCGGAGAAATGCTCAGGGAATCGGACCTGGATATGTCCCGCCTTAAACGTAATTAAATATCACAGCCCTTGCATGCCCAGACACTCGAAGCGGGGTTCTTTAAATGGAAGGAAGTATTTTCAGGGTCGACCCGTCTTTCTGAGGAACCATGCCCGACATTCAATCCTTTGTTCAGAATTTGCTGCTTCGTGCTCCGGGCATCCTGTTCGGCATAACCATCCACGAATATGCGCACGGTCTCGTTGCGCTCTGGAGAGGCGACACAACCTCGCAACAGGCAGGAAGGCTCTCCCTCAATCCAATAGCCCACCTTGACCCGATCGGCACGCTCATGCTGTGTTTTGGCCCTTTCGGATGGGCAAAACCAGTTCCCGTGGATTTCCGCAACCTTAAGAATCCTGGCCGCGACATTGCCCTGGTCGGTGTTGCCGGACCATTATCAAATATTCTTTGCGCTGGAGCAATAGGAATTATTTTGCAGCTGTTAATAATCAACGCGATCCGCGTTCCGTGGCCAGAGTATGTATTCCCTATTCTAACAATTGCCTATCAAATCAATGTCGGGCTTTCCTTTTTCAATCTTCTCCCAATACCTCCCTTGGACGGATCAAACATCCTCCTGAGCTTTCTCCCGCGGTCAAGAATAGAAGGCTATTTCAGACTCATGCGATATATTCCCGTGGTTTTCTTCGTCTTGATTATTATTGAATGGGCAACCCCGGTTAAGGCTTTGTCTCTTGTCCTTAACCCGCTGTACGTGCCCTATGCCTCTTTCTGGCATTCCATCATTTTCGGCGGAAGGATGTGACCCATGCCCGTCCCGCATGTCTCAAAGGCACGCCTCAGAGAGATTGTGAACGGCTTTTCACATTCGTCAATCATGGTTGTTGGCGATTCCATGCTCGACGAATACGTCTGGGGAGATGTCGACCGGATTTCTCCTGAAGCGCCGGTACCGGTGGTTCACGTTCAATCACGTTCGTACCGGCTCGGAGGAGCCGCCAACGTGGTTCAGAACCTCAAGTCGCTTCGCGTAACCCCGTATTTGGTTTCCCTGTGCGGCGACGACGAAAACGGAAAGAACCTCAGGGAAAGGGTAGCCCAATCGGGCTGTTCAGTAGAAGGGTTGATTGTGTCTTCTCACCGGCCGAGCACGGTGAAAACAAGAATCATGGCACGGCATCAGCAAATAGTGCGTGTCGACAGCGAAACCGTGAGCGATTTGACAAGCGACGAAAGCGATGCCTTGTGGAAAAAATGTTCCTCGCTCCTTTCCGAAGTAGAAGGAGTCATCATTTCCGACTATTCAAAGGGTGTCGTCTCAAAGCCCCTTCTTTCGCGGATTCTTGACGCCTGCAGGAAAAAGCGCCTGTTTGTTGCGATCGACCCGAAGGAGCGCCATTTCGATCTTTACAAAGGAGTAAGCGTCATTACGCCCAATCTCAAGGAGGCGCACGCCGCTCTCGGTCTTCCGTACGCAAAGGTTGAAGACAAAGACATCGAGAAGCTTGGGTGGTCCATCGTGCGGAAGCTTGACCTGCCGTATCTCCTTATAACGCTCAGTGAACGAGGCATGGCCCTTTTCGATCGGACCGCTCACACGTATTCCCATCTTCCCACCGTGGCACAGAATGTCTTCGACGTCACCGGCGCCGGCGACACGGTCATCAGCGTTTACTCGGCGGCGATAACCGCAAAAGCCAGGCCGATCGAGGCGGCATTTCTTGCCAATCATGCGGCAGGCATTACGGTGACGGAACTCGGTACGGCCTGTGTCAACGGCGAAACCCTTTTGGCGGCTTGTTGCAGGTAGCCGCGATTTTTCCCGTTCTCCCCGCCGCGGTGGTAAACATTTACGGACCGCGGCATTTTCGCCGGAAATCTTCCACCTCTCCTTGTAGAATTTGTGGGCAAGGAATTATATTTGGGACACCATTGAGGGCC
>DATFYJ010000328.1:0-5541 GCA_035315105.1 Chitinivibrionales bacterium | reverse complement strand
TATTGTATTTCTCTGTTCAAGGGCTGCCTCCTCTTTTTAATCGTCAAATACAAAACTTCAACGATAAAAATAGGTTCGCGGCCCTTGCCTCTTTGTCAAATTAACCGGACACTACTGAATCTCCGTATTAATTTAGATACGAAATTGGGCGCCTGCCCTGGGCACCGGTTCTCCTCCGGGCTCGTCTATTCGCCTCGTTGCCGGTCCGCCCTATGCCTGTCGGCTGGGTCGGCCGGCAATTCGCTCTCGCTCACCCTCCGTCGCCCCTGGCGCAAGAAACAACCCCTTCGCATTCAATTTATTTAACATTGTTCAGGCTAATGCAAGAGTATTGACAAATATATTTCCACCGACTATATTTATTGCAATTCAAGCCCGCACGCTTTTGGCTTCGCGGGCTTCATTTTTTGTCTGCGCCTGGTTCTGGTAAACGGACATCGCTCGCGGTACAAATTACCTTCTCGTTCGCTATCAAAAATCAATAACGCTCCACGGCACCCGCGGACGGCCGGCTCGTGCGGTTCCCGTTGCGCGCGTCCGTCGAAGACGCATCGAAAGGAAAAGGATATGAGCGCTGGACCCATGATGAAATCTCATGACGGCATACTCTGGCAGGACTATCGCGCGTCAAACACTGGCATGGTGGTGTTCTACGCCTCGGACCCCGTGTCCGAAATTCCTGTGCGCGAGATTGCCGAAGACATCGATTCTCCCGTGGTTCCGGAACCGAACTACGAAACGGGCACCTACGGGTTCTACGGCTGTTCGCGGACCAAAATCCGCGGAGCATTCGCAAAAAGCAAGATTCGCTATCTGTTTTTTCTCACGAAGTACGCGGGGACAAAGGACGGTTACAAGGACAAAATGCTCGTTACCGGCTATTTCCGCATTGCCAAGACCGCCGACGTGCAAAAGCTGCACCTGCGCTATCTGAGCGAGTATTCCTGCATCGATGCGCCCACCTGCATCGCGCTGAGGGCCGACGAGGTTCATTTTGTCGGGCTGCAGGACGCCTTTGAAGTGTCTCCGGACCAGCTCAAGACGTGGGGATTCAACGCAAAAGTATCAAAGCAATTGCGCATTATCCTGAGCGTCGAGCAGACGTCGCAGCTTCTGGAATTCCTCAAAAGCAAGCCCGATCAGCTTGATGTTTACGCAGCGGAGACCAAGCGGCTGTCTCCGTACGATGAAGAGGTTGTCGCGGAAGAGGACGAAGAATCAACCGTGCTCCTGCAAGGCACGGAGCAGTCACCGGAATCCCAAGCACCAGCTGAGACTCCCATCGATGCACCGCAACAGGCGGAAAATCAAGCAGCTGTATCGGCGCCTTCACAGCCCGGTGAGGTTACGGAACCTCCGGCCGAAATCACAACGGAAATCCCTCGACAACTGCCGGACGAATCACCATTGCCGCAGGAAGATACTCAGGGAGATGCGGTCGCGCCGCCTCCACAACAGGAAGGTTCCGGGCAGACGCCGGTCGCGTAGCAGTGCATCACGACTGCGGATAGCGTAATCATGGAGCGCAGAATTGAGGCCCGAGTCCTCAGGGCTATCAACGAAAAAGTGTTTCCCGGCTGTGTCGTGGGCTTTTTGTCCGGGGGAACACAGCACGCTGTTCTGGCCTTTGGCCGTCATACCTTCGACGCGGTTTCCAAGGCCATGGACAAAGATTCCATTTTCGACGTGGCATCCATCACCAAGGCCATTCCCACTTCAAGCCTTGCGCTGCAACTTATCGATACCGGAAGGCTCCGGCTTGATGATAAGGTCAAAAGGTTTATCCCGGAATTTTCCAGCTCGCGCAGCGAGCGGGTCCTTGTCCGCCACCTCCTTACCCAGACGGTAAACTACAATTTCCGGCTGTCCTCGCTCAAGGACAGCGGTCCACAGGCAATTCTCAACGCGATTTGCACCAGCGAACTTTCCGACGAACCGGGTTCAACATTCTTCTATTCGAACGCGACCAGCATTCTCCTCGGAATGGTCGTGGAAAAAGTTTTCGGAGAATGTCTTGCCGTATCCGCGCAGCGGGAGTTTTTCGACCCTCTCGGGATGGCTCGAACATCGTTTTTCACGGATGGATTCTCAAGGGACGACATTGTTCCAACGGAAATAGATCCCTGGCGGCGCCGGACCATACAGGGTGAGGTTCACGACGAGAGTGCGTGGGCGCTCAGGCAAGTCATGGTGGCGGGTTCAGCCGGATTGTTTTCCACGGTCCCGGACATTCTGCGCTTTTTAAGGATGTTGCTCAATGATGGTTTCCACGAGGGCAGAAGATATTTTTCAGCCTCTTGTCTTGAGCAGATGGTTACCAACCAGACCCCTTCCCTTGGTTTGCAGGCGGGACTCGGCTGGGAACTCAACCAGGAGCGCTACATGGGTTCTGTTTGCTCGCGTTCCACGATAGGCAAGACAGGTTTCACCGGGTGCGTCTGCATGGCAGATATGGCCGCGAAATCGGCCATGGTGATGCTGTCGAACTGGACGTATCCGTCCCGAAAAGCAGACACCGCGGCGATAGACTGCGTGCGGCGTGACATTGCCGACATCGTTTTTTCATCCGTCAATAAATAAGAGAACTCTCTTGGAGGGAACCTGCAAATGACGAAACGGAAATTTAGAAAACACATCGCCTGCATCGGCGCAGGATACGTGGGCGGACCCACTATGGCTGTTATCGCATCGCAATGCCCTGATATCAAGGTCACGGTGGTGGACATCAGCGCACCCCGCATTGCGGCATGGGAGAGCGACAACCTGCCCATCTATGAACCGGGCCTGCTTGACGTGGTGAAAAAGGCCAGGGGCCGCAACCTGTTTTTCTCAACGGAGATCGACGCGGCGGTCCGGGCCGCCGGAATCGTGTTTGTGTCCGTCAATACCCCGACAAAAACGTTCGGGGAAGGCGCGGGAAAGGCAGCCGACCTGCAGTATTGGGAGAAAACCGCGCGGAACATCGTGCGGGTCGCGGATTCCGACAAGATAATCGTGGAGAAAAGCACCCTGCCCGTGCGCACCGCACACGCCATGGAAAGGATTCTCAACGCCAACAGCAAGGGCATTCATTTCGAGGTAGCGTCGAATCCGGAATTTCTGGCCGAGGGGAGCGCGGTCAAGGATTTATTGAGCCCCGATCGCGTTCTCATCGGGACGCATGAGACAAAGGCGGGATTAGCCGCGCGGAGGGAACTGGTCGACCTTTACGCTCACTGGGTTGACAGAAAGAACATCGTCACGAGCAATGTGTGGAGCGCCGAATTGTCCAAACTCGCGGCCAACGCGTTCCTTGCTCAGCGGATTTCGTCGATCAACAGCATCTCTGCCATCTGCGAAAAAACCGAGGCGGACGTGGCGGAGGTGGGGCATGCCATCGGCATGGACAGCCGCATCGGCTCGAAATTCCTGCAGGCCAGCGTGGGGTTTGGAGGATCATGCTTCAGGAAGGACATTCTTAACCTTGTTTATTTGTGCGAACACTATGGACTTGCAGAGGTCGCTCATTACTGGGAGTACGTGGTTCGGATGAACGATTTCCAGATAACGCGGTTTGTGCGCACCATGATAAGCGCAATGTTCAACACTATTGCAAAGAAGCGGATCGCCCTGTTCGGCTTTGCCTTCAAGGCGAACACAGGCGATACGCGCGAGTCGCCGGCCATTTACATCACAAGAAAACTTCTGGAAGAGCAGGCGCACGTGGTGATAACCGACCCCAAGGCGCTTGCAAACGCAAAGGCCGACCTTTCGGACTGCAAGGGGACGGTCGAATTTGTTAGTGATCCGTATGCCGCGGTAAGGGGCGCACACGCCATGGCCCTATGCACGGAATGGAACGAGTATACGCGGCTCGATTACAAACGGATATTCGCAAGCATGGAAAAACCGGCGTTCGTTTTTGACGGCCGCAACATCCTCGATCACCGGCGTCTGTTTGAGATCGGGTTCAACGTATTCCCGGTTGGCAAGAGGCCGCTAACCCATTTCTGATAAGTATCAGAATAAGACCGAAGGGTACCCACGTTAAATAAAAGAGGCAACCGATTCTTCATCGGATGCCTCTTCGTAAAGAGATCCGTCCGTCAGCAGTTACCTTCTTACCATTTGCCGGTCTTGACCATTTTTGCCTTGGGAAGCGCTTTGAGGTCAGCCTCTGCGCGCTCGATCTCCGATTGCGGCAGATCAAAATCGCTGAGCTTGCCGTCAAAGAATTTTTGGTACCCTCCGAGGTCGAGCATGCCGTGGCCCGACAGGTTGACAAGAATGACTTTTTCCTTGCCTTCTTCCTTGGCCTTTTTCGCTTCCTGGATCGTAGCGGCAATCGCATGAGACGTCTCGGGCGCCACCACAAAACCTTCGGTCTGCGCCCAGAGCATGGCGGCTTTGAAGCATTCAATTTGAGCTACAGCGCGCGGTTTAAGCAGTCCTTCAACGACCGCCTGGCTCACCAGCGGGGCCATGCCGTGATACCGCAGTCCGCCGGCGTGGATGGGCTCGGGGACAAAGTTGTGTCCAAGGGTGTACATTGCTGCCAGCGGCGTCATTCCGGCAGTGTCGCCCGAATCGTAGGAAAAAATGCCGCGGGTCATGGAGGGGCAGGACGAGGGCTCGACCGGGATGATTTCGATCTGCGCGCCGTTGATCTTGTCGTAGACAAACGGGAACGCAATGCCGCCGAAGTTGCTGCCGCCGCCTGCGCAGCCGATGATGATGTCCGGCTTCTTGATGCCGACCTTGGCAAGCTGCTTCTTGGCTTCGAGACCGATTATGGTCTGGTGCATAAGCACGAAATTGAGGCAGCTGCCGATGGAATAGCGGGTCTTTCCGGTCGGGTCGGTCACGGCAGCTTCAATGGCTTCGCTGATCGCCATGCCGAGGCTTCCCGGCGTGTTCGGGTCCTTGGCAAGGAACGCGCGGCCTGCTTGCGTTTCGCTGCTTGGCGAGGCAATGCATTTTCCGCCCCAGGCCTGCATCAGGCTTTTGCGAAACGGTTTCTGCTCAAAGCTGATGCGAACCATAAACACCTTGCATTCAAGGCCGACAAGCTTGCATGCAAGACTCAGGGCCGATCCCCACTGCCCTGCGCCGGTCTCGGTCGTCAAGCGGTCGAGTCCGAATTGCTTTGCATACCACGCCTGCGGTATCGCCGTGTTCGGCTTGTGGCTTCCTGCCGGCGAAACGCTTTCATCTTTGTAATAAATCTTGGCCGGCGTGCCAAGGGCTTCCTCGAGGTACACGGCGCGCCGGAGCGGGGACGGTCTCCAGCGGTACATCATATCGAGGATTTCCTGGGGAATGTCGATCCACCGCTTGGTGCTGTATTCCTGCTCAACAAGGTTCATTGGAAAAACCGGAGCCCAGCCTTCGGGCGGAACAGGCTTGCCGTCCGGACCGAGATAGGGAAGCATGGGAGATGGAAGGTCGGGTTTCAGGTTGTACCACTGGCGCGGAATCTCGTCCTCGTTCAGAAGGATCTTCACGGGCAGTTTGATGGGCATAACGGCTCCTTTATGGTTCGTGAAATAAAATGACCTGATA
>DATFYJ010000327.1:0-2014 GCA_035315105.1 Chitinivibrionales bacterium | reverse complement strand
AGTCGGCCTGGGCAAACGCGGCGAACACGCTTTCGGCCTGCTCCTGGGTCATGCCGATGCCAGTGTCGCTTACGGAAATCCTGTACCAGTCCCTTCCCGCCCGCCATTCGCGGCCGGCATAAAGCCGCACCTCACCCTCCTTTGTAAACTTGACCGCGTTGCTCAGAAGGTTGATCGCTGTCTGACGGACCTTGGTGCTGTCGCCGTACATGACGCCCACGGTTTCCTCGCAGCCGGTGACAAGCGTGATGGAGCGGCCGGCAATCTGCGGCCGCACTGCGTCGGCCGCGCCGTGTAAGACGAGCGGCAGATCGAACTCCTCAAGGTAGAGGCTCATCTTCCCGGCTTCGATCTTGGAAAGGTCGAGAATTTCGTTGACAATTGCGCGAAGGTGAACGCCGGCCGCGCGGATCTTGTCGAGGTCGGCGGCAAGCTGCGCGTCATCCCTTTCCGCCGCGTCCTCGGCAAGCATTTCGCTGTATCCCACAATGGCGTTGAGCGGCGTGCGCAGCTCGTGGCTCATGCTGGCGAGGAAAATGCTTTTCGACCTGTTGGCGGTCTCGGCCGCCTCCTTGGCCTTGGAAAGCTCGATCTCGGTCTCTTTTCTCTGGAACACCTCGGATTCGAGCCGGCGGTTGGCGAGCGCCAGGTCGCTCGTCTGGTCGTGGACTTTCTTCACGAGAATCGACGCGTTGAGCGCCGCGGAGATTTGTTCCGACAGGATGGCAAAAAGGTACAGCTGCAGGAAGCCGGCTTCGAGAAGCAGGAAGCCGAGCAGCTCGTCGCCCGCAGAAAGAGGAACGGCGATCATGCAGAAAGGCTGCTCAAAGCGGAGAAGGCCCGGAGGAAAAAGCTGCTGTGCGGGAAAGGAAATCCCGTTGGGCGGATACGTCTCGGTCCTGGCGCCTTCAAACGACAGCACGAGGACCAGGCCGGGCGGCCGCGGACGCTCGAGCACGCTCGGCGCCATAAGCGATGCCGCGATTTCTTCGCACAGCACCACGTGTCCGCGGGGGATGCCCAGCTCCCACAGGCCCCGGGCCGTTTCATCGAGAAGGCGGCCGGGGTCGAACGTCGTGAGCAGGGTGTGGGCTATGGTGCTGATGATTGACATCAGGGACTCTTCCCGGAGCTTTGCGATGCCCTGGGCGCGGCGCGCGCTCTCGGCGATCATGGTGGTGCCGCGCTGGAGCAGGTCTTCGGCGGCGAGCGCCTCCGCCTGCGAAAGGATGGTCCTCGCGCTGGAGCGCAGGGCCCACAGCGCGTCGTGCCACGCCAGAACATTTTCCCCTCTTTCAAGCGTGGCCTGCAGCACTTCGTCGAGGACCTGCAAAAAAACGTTGGAGAGCTTTCCCTTTGTGTCAACAAAGAACGCCTTGAAGAGCCTGGCCGCGAGTTCCTTGCGGAAGGCCGCCAGATGTTCGTGCGGCGACGCCTCGATGACCGCCGCGGCCATCTCGGTGATGATGCGCTCCTTTGCGGCCCGAAACGAGCCCTCGGTGCGGTGTTTCTCCGGTATTGCATGGCGCTCGTGGATCTTCTGCAGGTTCGCGCCGAACAGACACCCGCACGATTGACGGATTATCAGGGTGGAAGCAAGAAAGACCCTGTGCGACACCGCTTTGCCCGCAATGAGGTCAAGCACCATGTCTGCGGCCTGAGTGCCGATGTTGTAGAGCGGCTGGCGCACCGAGGTAAGCGGCGGCGAAACGAAGCTGCTTTCTTCGATATCGCCGAAGCCGGTGACGGCAATGTCGTACGGCACGCGCAGGCCGCGCGTCGCAAGCTCTGCAAGGGCGCCGAGCGCCATCTCGTCGTTTGCCGCGACAACGGCATCAAACTCGATGCGCCATTTGTCAAGCATCAGCGCCACGGCGCGCTCGCCGGAACGCCTTGACCAATCGCCCTGCACCACGCGTTTCGGATCGACCGCAAGCCCGTATTCGGTGAGGGTGTCGAGGAACACGCGGAACCGGAGCTCGGCGCCCTTGCAGAGCTTGCGACGCGCGGCCTG
>DATFYJ010000326.1:0-2099 GCA_035315105.1 Chitinivibrionales bacterium | reverse complement strand
ATTGTTCAGACGGGAGCCGATGGAAGTCCAGTTTTTCCCGCCATTGACGGAAAGAAGAAAACCTTCATCCCATGTCCCGGCAACTACGCTCCCGGTTCCGCTCGCGACAAGGGCGGTGACACCCGAACCGGCCGGCAGACCGGTGCCGAACTGGGCCCAGGATGCCCCGTTGTCGGTGGAAACATATACACCTCCGCCATTCGTTCCGGCAAAAATATTGTTGCCGCTCACGGCAAAAGCGACGACATTCGTGTTCGTCAAACCGCTATTGGCCGCGGTCCATGACGCTCCGTTGTCCGTGGAACGATGTACGCCGTCGCGCGTACCGGCAAAGATAGTGGCGCCGCTCACGCAGAGCGCCATGATGTTCAAACCTCCCGGTCCGTTTGCCTGTACCCATTGCGCGTGTGCCGTGTGGTACGATACTAAAAAGAAGGTCATAATGGTTGCCAACCATTTCAGGTTCTTTTTCATCATGAGCTCCTTTTAGTTTGTGCTATGGAAAGATCTTTCTATTGGAGGTCCCAGAGAAAGAAACTAATGCTGACGGGTCCTTCAAACAAGTGAATAATAGCTAATTGGGAAAAATAGTTTTCTGCCGGAAAACGTCTTCAGATAGCGCCGCCTCCCCGTTGTAATCCCATTTTCCCAACGCAGCAAGGAAAGGCTTTTCAATCTCCAAAATTAACAATTATATTTATTGGACATTTTCCGGAAGAACTCCAAAATTATGGAGGGGTGGCCGAGTGGCTGAAGGCAACGGTTTGCTAAACCGTCGTAGTGGATAATACCGCTACCGGAGGTTCAAATCCTCTCCCCTCCGTTCTTTTTCTGCAAGATTGCAACTGGATATCAGGAATTCTGCGCCGAAGTAATACGGCTCTCCACCTTCCTGTGACGGCCCAACGCAAACTCGAGAAATGACCGGTATCCCGTCATTGTTGTCTTGTCAAAAGAAGAATACGTCAGCGCGAATGCCCCCCTGACCTGCGCGCCGTCCGCTTCGAATGCCCGGGCGCTCAGATCGCGCTGCAGGCGTTCGATGACCTTCTCGGCCCCCGCTTCCCCGGTCTGCGGCAGTACCACGAAAGGCACGTCTCCCGAAACAAGCCCGAGCGAGCCCACGATATCCAGATCGCGCAGAACACGCCGTAAATGCGAGAGCACCTGCGGCATGATCGCTTTCGTCTCCCCTTCCGTCGGAGCGTGCGGCGCGTCCCCGCCGGTTTTGACCCGCACGTTCGTCACGATGAGACAGGTAAACGGCGTGCCGTACCGCTGGTGGCGTTTTATCTCGCGTTCCAGAAAGTAAAGAGTGGCATTGACATTCAGGATTCCCTTCGGAAGATCCTGGGGCGCGGCTGCGGATTGCGACGCCGCCTTCTCCATGAACCGGCCGATGTTCTCCTCGGAATAGCCTTTCGATGCCAGAAGCCCCCTTAGCGGTCCTCGCACCAGATCGGCGCCGCCTTCTTGCGAAAACAGTTCGCGGAGAACCTGAAGCAGCTCGTTTTCGCCGAGTTCCTTGAGCGACGAGATAAACCGCGATGCCCATTCCTGTTTCGCGCCGCTTACCGTTGCGTCGAGGCGCGTCTGAAGGAGGTTCGACGCCTTGTTGAGAACGTCTGCGGGAATGCCCTGGCCCCGGAGCTTTTCGACGAGATCGGTTTCAATCCTGCCTATGGCCGACTTGAGGAGATGTATTCCTTCCTTGGTCACCACGTCCTTAGATTCCAGCGACAGAGACCGGCTCACTCTCTCAATGTAGTCGGTAAGGAGCGACGAGAGCTGAGAATCGTCCGGCCGCGAGGATTTCCGAATCTCGGAGGCAAGCACGATGAGCCGTGCCGCATCAGCCGGGTCGGCACGGATGGACTCGACAAGCTCCTCCATTGACACGCCGATGTCCTTGACAGCCGCCTCAAATACGCCGGCCAGCCCGTCCGATTCGATGTCCTTGAGGATGTCGGTGACGTACTGGAGATAGTCCGCCTGGGGCATGCCCTCTTTCAAAAGCGCGTCCTTGAGCCGCGGTAGCATGCGCTTGAGCTCCTTGATGTCCGGCATCATGCGCCGCGTGATCTGCGCGAGACGCTTCG
>DATFYJ010000325.1:0-2569 GCA_035315105.1 Chitinivibrionales bacterium | reverse complement strand
TTTCGATCGGCTCAAGGCTTGACAGCGGGGGCAGGTACAGTTCAGTCATCAATCCGGTGAACATTTACCTGTACGATACGCTCCTGCTCATTGCCGATTCCGTCGCGGGAATCCATCTGTATTCCGTCAAGAACGGCGCGGCGCCCGTATTCCGGATGCGCATCCCCATCCGCGGCAACAGCGGCATTGCCATGAAGGGCGACGTTGTCTTCGCCAATTCGTACGGGTCAATCCTTGCGATACGGCTCACGGGCCTGTCGACCTACGAAATTTCCTCGTACATAAAGCACGAGCCCGGATACCTCCCGCTCGACAACGGCACAGGCGGCCTTGGCTGCGGTTGCAGCGGTCCGGAGCAGCCTGTGGCGGCGAGCGGAACGGAAGGGACCGGCGGATCCTATGCGCTGTTCGCCGTCATCGGTTCCTACCTTTATTATCTCGACGGAATGAACGTGGTCACGCTCGACATCTCGAACCCCGAAAGCCCGCAGCAGTTGTCCCAGACCTACATCGACTGGACGGCCGAAACGCTGTTTCCGACCGACAAGTACCTGTTCGTGGGCGGTTCGAGCGGCATGTATGTGCTTGACAGAAGCAACCCGTCGAACCCCGTGCCCATCGGGACCACGTCGCATTTCCGGGCCTACGATCCGGTGGTGGCGCGAGACACGGTCGCGTTTGTCACGCTGCGCACCGGCAACGACTACCAGGCGGTGCAGGACGAGCTTCTCGCCGTGAGCCTGGATACCATAACCGCGCCTTCGGTCATTTCGGAGACGCCGGTCACCACGCCGTGGGGCCTGGCCCTGTCCGACTCGCTGCTGTACGTTGCGAAAGGCTACAACGGTTTCGCATTGTACAATGTAAGGGACCTGCGGAACGTTGCTTCACTCGGGGCCTGGACAACGCCTTCGGCAAGGGACTTTATATGGTCGGGAACCACGCTGTACGTGATGACGCTCGGGGAAATTATGATCTATGATGTGACGGACCCGAAGGCGCCGGTGCTGTTGTCGACGATACAATGATTACAACTTCTTTTCAATTGCCTTAATCACCGTCTTCATAGTCTTTATTCTTGCATAATACTTGCTGTTGGCCTCCACCACGGTCCACGGCGCTTCTCTTGTGCTTGTCCTGTATATCATTTCGTCAACCGCGGTTTTATACGCGCCCCACTTCTTCCTGTTGCGCCAGTCTTCATCCGTGATCTTCCACCGCTTCCACGACAGTTCCTCGCGCTGCTCGAACCGCCTGAGCTGTTCCTGCGGACTTATGTGGAGCCAGAACTTGACAATCACCGTGCCGAAATCAGCGCAAGCGGACTCGAGCTCGCGGATTTCCCTGTACGCGCGCTTCCATTCTGTTCCGCTGCAAAAGCCCTCGACGCGCTCCACCATCACCCTGCCGTACCACGACCTGTCGAAAATGGTGATGTGGCCGGCCTTGGGGACCTTCTGCCAGAAGCGCCAGAGAAAATGATGCGCCTTTTCGACGTCGTTGGGCGGGCCCACGGGAACGACTTCGTAGACGCGCGGGTCAAGTGCCTGCGCCAGTCGACGGATGTTGCCGCCCTTTCCCGCAGCGTCCCATCCCTCGTACACGATGAGCACGGGAATGCGCTTGACATAAATCTCGTTTTCCATTTCGCGCAGGCGTTCCTGGTATTTTTTGAGGCTTGCTTCGTAGTTCTCCTTTGTCATGGAAGCGGAAAGGTCAACCCTGTCGAGAACGGGGGGGACTTTGCCCGGCAGAACCGGCAGCTTGGCCCTATGGCCCGGTCTTGCTTTTTTTGCGCAGGCATCAGACAACACCGCGATGAGCGTCTTGGTGATCTTCACCGAGGCAAACCGGTGGTCGGCGGCCTCGACAACGGTCCACGGTGCGTTGGGGCGCGCCGTATGCCCGAGCATGTCCTCAACGCATTTCTTGAGATGGTTGTAATGACGGTGCTGTTTCCAGTCGTCCCTCGACACCTTCCATGCCGTGGCGGGATTCTCCGCCAGCGCTTTGAAACGTTTTTTCTGCTCCTTCTTGCTGATATGCAGAAAGAATTTAACGATGATGGTGCCGTCGTCGGACAGCTGGCGCTCAAACGACCGGATTTCACGGAATATCCTGTTCCATTCCCCTTTGTCAGCGGTTTTTCCCGGCCTGTCGTGAAGCACACCCCGATACCAGCTCCGGTCGAATATCGCGATGCGGCCGGCCGAAGGCAGCCTGAGCCAGAATCGCCACAGAAACGGCCGCATGTATTCTTCCTCGTCGGCGGCCCCGGTGAGGTTGACGTTGAACCCGCGCGGGTCAAGCGCGAGCATGAGGTTGTTGATCTGCGTGCCCTTGCCTGCCGCGCCCCATCCTTCGAACACGATGATGATGGGGATTTCCAGGTCACGCGCCTTGCGCTGCAATTCGCCAATGTTGAGCTGCATCGCAGGCATGATCGCCTTGTATTTGCGCTTGTCAATTTTTTTCGAAGGATCAGGCTTGTCGAGGTTCATCGCCAGACTCCTGTCGGATCGAGAAACAAGTCATTGGTCATTAGTATTAATAGCATAAAACCCACTAA
>DATFYJ010000324.1:0-4527 GCA_035315105.1 Chitinivibrionales bacterium | reverse complement strand
TAGTTCTTCCGGAATTTCCACAGCGGTGTGCCTTTTGCAAAGTGAGGCATCACGCAGCCGCGCGCAAAAGCGTTTGAAAACCGCGCCCTGCGTATCGCACGTTCGATGACGTCATCAACGGAATCGAACGAGTAGATGCCCCATACCGGCACAATACCCGGCTCGCCATTGGTTCGATGCGCGTACGAAGTCGCCGCTGTGTAGCCTGCCTCGCGCGCGGCGTCCCACACGCGGCTGTTCCATTGACCGAATGGAAACGACAGCGAAGTGATGGGCTTGCCCGTTATGTCTTCCAGAATATTTTTCGAACGCGAAAGTTCGTCGCGGAGGTCGGCGTCGCACAGGAGGGTGAGGTTCGCGTGGGTCACGGTGTGACTGCCGATCTCGTGCCCCATTCGCGCAATTTCGCGCAGTTGTTCTCTTGTCAAATGGGTCTGCGGGGGCAGGGTATCCCATGCCGAGGGTCTGCCGAGATATCCGGCAACGGGGAAAACCGTCACCTTGTATTCATATTCCTGAAGCAGCGGGAGTGCGGCAGTATAGAAACTGTCGAAACCGTCGTCGAAGGTCATGACAATGGTAGGAGGATGGTCGATGTCCGACCATTCCCGACCCGCCGCCTCGACGACCGTGGCAAATGCTGCGTTCCCATGCTTGAGAACGCGGAGAAGCGCCGCAAACTTGACGGGGGAATAAAAGGAGCAATGGGGCTGTGGTTTTTCCAAGATTGTGTGCAGGAGGAGCCCGACAGGACCGGGGCGGGAGGGGCGCGTGCCGAACACCAGGAGCGCGGCAGTTCCTAGACACAGGGGAAACACCAGAAAAGCGATTGCGATATACGCTGCCGTCATAGGTTGTGGAACCACCGTGACATAACGGGAACCGGCGTAAGCGGCTACGAGCTGTTTCGGGAGCGATTGAAAAAGCGCGAAAGGATGCCCTTTTCATTCTTGATTTTTTGAAAAGCGGCCTTTCCTTTTGCCTTGTTCTTAAGGTAGTTCATTGAAGTGAAGTACAGGTATTCGGTGTTGCTTGGCGGAGGAATCTTTCTGAGGACCGCCGGCGACAGCGATCGCGTGCGCCCTGTTTCGGCATGGGGGACCGTGGCGAGAACTTCGTCCGGAGCCCGCGTTCGGGAAGGAGGCTCTTCCTTCTTGACCGAAGCAAACTCAAGATGCTTGGTTTCCGGCGGCGGCGGAATAATCCGCGCGGTTTCCCGCGCGCGTGTCTTCTGGCCGCCGCCCGTGGCGTTCGACGGAACGGCCTCACCTTCCGTAAACTCCTGACCGCTTTTCTGCCCGTCAAAGAACGAGTCGAAACCCTGTTCGACGTCATCCTGTGAGAGCGAGGGCATTGCCACGGGCCCCTGAAACAGGCTTTCCATGTTGCGGCTGATCGCGGCAAGCGCCTCCTGCAGTAAGCCGACATGTCGCTCGATACCGGCCTTTACCGTGGAGAGTTGCACCGACCTGTCGAAAGTTGTCGCAAGAATCGTGTTGTCGTCGACGAGCGATATAAAGAGGTTTTTCGAATTCCCGCTGTGCAACATCGTTCCGAACTCCTGCTCGCCGATGAGGCCGGCAATCGCCTGCGTCGAAGCAAAACTGCCCACGATGAGGGCGGCGAGCGCAGACATGTCGAACATCGCAAGCGTGCCTTGATGGGCGAGGAGGCGCGTGTCCTTGTTGATGAGGAGCGCCGAAATGATCTTGGTCTCGCTTACAAACGCCTGCAGGATGGAATTGAGCCTGTCGATGTCTTCCTTGTAAAGAATTACATCGCTCATTGAGGTTTGTCTTTGTTGAGAAATTTTGAGAGAAAGCTGCCCTGCGGTTTTGACTTAGGGTTGACGGGACGCTTAATTTTCTTGCGCTGACCTGTATTGACAGAGGTGAAGAACAGCGGCTGTTCCCCGTCGGAAGCCGGCGGAGATTCCTGGATGTCCTCTGCCTCGCCTTCCTGATATTCCTGGGCCTGTTCGTCAGATGCGGGCGCGTTGTAAACATCATAGCTGCCTTTTTGAGGAGCGGGGAAGGTATTCCGCTGCTGCTGGGCAGGAGAGGGGAGCGCATCCTGCGGCTGCTGCGTCTGGGGCGGCTGCGAGGAGGACTGGAGCGTCCGCAGCCTGCGCTGTTTCTCCTCTATTTCCCGCTGGTATTTTTCTATTTCAAGATCGAGATCTGTCTTGCTGTCAACCGGCGGTTGCTGCACGACGGGAGCCGGTTGCGGGGCAGGGGACGATTGGGCCATGGGCTCCAGGTCGATCGTTCCGTAGTCGTACCCGTAATCCTGGCGGGGTGCCTGCGGCTTTTGGGGCTGCGGCGGAAGAGCGACAGGACGGGGCGCGGGCTGGGGCTGAGGTTGCGGACGGAACGGTTGCGGAGGCTGCGGCGCGGCCTGAAAAATGTCCTGCTGATATTGCTGCGGTGCTGGAGCCGGACGCTGGGGCATGAACGGCGCCTGCTGCTGCGGTCGTTGCGGAGCAGGTGCAGTATACGATTCCGATACGGGCCGCTGCTGCATCGGTGCCTGGACCGGCGGACGTTGCACCGGTGCCGGGGCCGGTCCCAAGGAAGGCCTGGAATACTTTTTGTTAAGGCTGTCGATCACGATCTTGCCGATGATTTTGAGCGATTCAAAAACGCCTTTTCCCTGGTTCGCCACTGCTTCGTTCCACGGGTAGCCGAACCTGTTGAGCGCCTTTTCGATGGTTTCCACCGGTAGAGCGTTCGGCAGGTCGCGCTTGTTGTATTGAATAACGATGGGGATGCTGCCTTGCTTTATGCCGTATTCTGCGAGGTTGTCGTGAAGGTTCTGGAAGCTTTCCTGGTTCTCCTGCATTTTATCCTGGGCCGAATCGGCGACAAATACGACTCCGTCAACGCCGCGGAGAACGAGCTTTCTGGTTGCGTTGTAGTAAACCTGGCCGGGAACGGTGTACAGCTGAAACTTGGTTGAAAATCCCTTGATCTTCCCGAGATCAAGAGGCAGAAAATCGAAAAACAGGGTTCGGTCGGTTTCCGTGGCGAGCGACACCATGTCGCTCCGGTAGTCGACCGGGATCTTCCTGTGGATTACCTGCAGGTTGGTTGTCTTGCCGCTGAGGCCCGGACCGTAAAAAACGATTTTTACGCTTATTTCCCTGATTGCATAATTAATTGAAGCCATCGATGGTTCCCTCTCTTAGGCACGAGTCAAAAAAGCTTTTGTGCGGTTACACGCTCCAATCGGCCAACGATGCACCCATGTTTTCATAATTAATATAGTTCCGAAAGAAACCAGATGCAAGGAAACCGTAGGTCGCATAAAACAATCGCTTATGCATTTTTTATCGCTTTGCAAGTCCGAAATTTCCCCTCAATTTGCTGTACAATTCCGCGAGCGGAGGGATCTGCGTCACATCGCACGTAACAGGTTACTGCGGAGTGTTGCGGAAAATTGTGGTCTCCCTTCCCGTAACCGCGTCAATCTTGGAAATGAGACCTTCCTTGACCAGCGATGCGGCGTTGGAAGGAGGTCGCCCCTGCAACGCCCTGTACTGAAGCGTGGCAATCGCGGTTTTCCGCGTATTCCGTTGGATCTCCACGGCTGCGATGGATTGAAGACGGCCAATCTCGGCTTCGTGTAAAAAAGTCTTCCTGCCGAAGTATGAAAACAGAAAAAGCGCCGACATCCAGAGCAGAACGATGATCGCGGATCCCATTGCCGCAACGACTTCGGCGATCAGCTTTCCTATTGAAACGGCCGGCGCTTTTGCCTGCTGGTGTTTGACGGCAAGCGGCGCGATGGTGGAATTCTGCCATAATGCAAAAAGAGTTTCGTAAACACGATAGGGATGCATGATTGATTTTTCGCAGAGCGCCCCCACGTTTATTTTCCCGTCCACCAGAGACAACACGTAATCCGAGAGATTGGAAAGCGGCGATGCCGGCGCAGCGGAGGGCGCGGCGGGTTTGTTGACAATGGAAAATATCGTGTTGTTTGAGATATGCTGGCGGATCCTTTTCCATTCGTCGCTCCGGCGCATTGCCTCCATGGTAATCGCGTCAACCGGAAAGGCCACGCCGCCGACCACGTACTCCTGGATGCTTTCGAGCGAGTCGAACCGGTAATTGCCGTCGTCCCACAGGAAAAGCCCGCAGGCAAGGTCTTCCACCACCATTTGTGCAAGGGTGGCAAGCTCATTGGCCGCAAGGTAATTCCTTTTTATCAGTTCCTGCGAAAACTGACGCATTTCCCCGTGGCACACATACAAGAGTTCGTTGATCTCTTCGTCGGAATAATGACGCATTGTCTTGAGATACCGGAAGAGAAATGTTTGCAGATTCTGCTCGCTCGTGCCGGCCGCAATCACCGAACCCTGCGAAAAGATGACAAACGCTTCGTTGTCGCGGTACGAGAGAACCAGCTGCCCGGTCTTGGAATCGCGGGAAATAAGCTGAAAGATTTCCGAAAGTTCGAACTCGCGAAGACTGCCCCGGAGTGCCATGTCAATTTCCCCGCTTTGAAAAAACGGCCACCGTGCTG